>JAGDBR010000167.1 GCA_017958935.1 Lachnospiraceae bacterium
AATATGTGGGAAGGCAGTTCCCGTCTTCGACGTGGAGACCTTCGATCGTGACGTTGGTCGGCATGTAGCACTCATACCCAAAATCATGGAAGCCGCTGTAGTTGCCGCTGATGATATTGATGTTGTTCTGCGTCAGGGTCTGTCCCTTGTTCGGGATCCACGTGCAGTTGCGTATGACAACGTCGCCGTTCCACGTAGAGCCGTAGTCGCCGCGGAGAGCGATGAGGTTCTGACCGTACAGCGTGCAGTCCTCGACCGTAAGCAGTCCGTGACCGATCGCGTTGATGCACTGGTGACCGAGCGTACAGCCCTTCAGCGTAGCGTTCGTGACGCCCATATGGGCGTCAAAGCGCGAGAACGTGCAGTTTTCGAGGACGAGGTTCTTGCAGAAGTCGGAGACGAAGATCCCCCAATATTTGGAATCAAGGATATCGATCGTCTGCTTGCAGTTCAGATACGTGACATTGATCGCGCTGCGCTGGCGGACGTCGTAGGAGCCCATGGAAACACCTGTGCCGGCACTGCCGATCGTGCGGTAAATCAGATGCGGCGTCAGCACGGCGTCGCTGATCGTGACGTTGGCGCAGTAGTTGACCTGGATGATGCCGTCGTACGGCGCGCCGTGGTCAAGTTCGCCCGTGACATAGTGCTGAAGACCGATCACCTGCGTATTGGAACGTTCGATCAGAATGTTCGTGGTATAGTAGGTATACTGAGAAGGCGCCTGATTCGCGATCGTGGTGATCTTTCCGCCCCTGATGGTCAGCGGTGTCTTTTCAACCGTGTAGACATTGCTGGACGTGATCTCGTTGAAATCCCAGATGATCGGAGACTTCGGATCGACCGTGCCGTCGCCGTGAAGGAGGAAGCAGTCGGTCTGCGCGGTGCCGTCGTTCTGGTTCGCGCCTTCGCGGATGAACTGCTTCTTGTTCGCGTTGGTTACCGTGACGTAGTAGTCCGTGTTCTTATCGAGCGGCTTCGTCGTCGTGATCGTCGTCTGACCCTTCTTCAGCGAGGTGACGCCGAGATCCTTCAGCGTCGTTCCGGCGTCCTGCCGCTTGACATGGAAGAAGCGGATGGAGCGGTCCGAAACGGGCTGGTTCGAATCGTCGAAGATGAACTCGCACTCGCTCCAGTCGGTGTCCGTGCCGATGACAGCGGTGGTCTTATGTGTGCCGAAGTAGAAGACGGCGCCCTTGTCGCCCTTGACGGGCAGATGGTGGGCGTTCGCATATGCGTGCGCTTCGATGACCGCCGCGAGGTCGTCGTGGACGCCGTCGCCGACGGCGCCGAACTCCTTATAGGAAACGGGACGGTTGGTGTCCGCCGTATAGCTGAAGTTTTTATCCAAAACGATTTCTCCTTTCGCATCGTGCAGTTTGTCCACACAGAAGTTTCTCAGTCCGCGCGTATATTCGGTAGTGGTCGCGGAGGTCTCGGTGTAAGGCGTGCGGATGCAGAGGTCCCCGTTTTCAACCGTGATCGTGAAGTTTCCGCTTCCGCCCGGGCGGGAGTCAAACAGGATGCTCTTCCCTGCTTCCCCGGTATCGGCGATGGGCAGGAATATGCCGGAAACGTCGTAAAACTCGTTCCGCAGCAGTTCCGCCGCCGCCTTCATGGGGCGGGATTTCGTATTCGTGACGATCGTGTACCCGCGAAGGTCGTTCCCGTCTATCAGGATCGCCGTCACAGGGTACTCGGTGCGAGAGGACCGGTCGTAATCTCCGGGAACGGAAAGATCGGTGACGGGCTGAACGGCGTCGAGGTCGCCGGTGTAGCCGAAGACCTCATTCAGGAAGATCGCAACCGCTTCCTGTGTCTTTGCGGGAGTGGAACCGGCAAGGTAGATCCTGCCTTCTTTCACGAGGCAGTAATAGCCCCCCTCGCCGACGTCGTGGAC
>JAGDBR010000168.1 GCA_017958935.1 Lachnospiraceae bacterium
ACGACGACGTTGCCGGACAGGCAGTTCTCGTTTCCGCCGTTGACCTTCCGCATGAATTCAATGCCGGAAAGCACGCCGTCGGCATCCTCGCCCGGGACGCCTAGTCGTCCGCCGCTCTGCAGGCCGACTGCGACGAAGAAGGCCTTATAGCCCTCGCCGCGGAGCTGCTGAATAGTGACGTCTTTCCCGACTTCGACATTGCACCTGAATTCGACGCCCATCTTCCGCAGGATCTCGATCTCGCCGTTGACGACGTCCCGCTCCAGACGGAAGTTCGGAAGCCCCGTCGTCAGCATGCCGCCCGGCACCGGCGCCTTGTCGAACACCGTGACGGGATAGCCTTCCTTCCTGAGGTAATAGGCTGCGGAAAGGCCGGCGGGACCGGCGCCGATGACCGCCATCGGGTATTCGTCCCACTGTTTGCCGTCCATGTTGTCGCAGACCGGCACGAATTTGTCGAGGTTCTTCAGTTCCCACTGGCACAGGAATTTCTTGATGTCGTCGATTGCGACCGGCTCGTCGATGAGCCCGCGTGTGCAGCGGCCTTCGCACCGCTTGTTGCAGACGTCGCCGCAGACGGCCGGGAACGGATTGTCCTGGCGGATCAGCGCGACCGCTTCTTCGTAGCGGCCTTCCTTCGCCATCTGGACGTAGCCCTGTACGGCAATGTGCGCGGGGCAGGCCGTCTTGCACGGCGCCGTGCCGGTGTCGTAGCAGTTGACCTTGTTGTGATCACGGTAATCCGGATCCCACTTGTCCTCGCCCCAGACGTTGTCATCCGGCAGGTCGTGCATCGGATAACGCACGCGGCTTCCGTCAGCCTTGCAAAGCTTCTGTCCGAGCTTCGCTGCACCCGCGGGACACACTTCGACGCACTTGCCGCACGCGACGCACTTATCCTTGTCGACGTGCGCGCGGTAAGCGGAACGCGACATGTTCGGCGTATTGAACAGCTGCGAGGTCCGAAGGCCGTAGCAGCTTCCCGGCGAGCAGTTGCAGATGCCGACGATGCGGTCCGGGCCGTCCAGATTCGTGATCTGATGCACGTAGCCCTTGCGCTCCGCACGTTCGATGATCTCGATCGCTTCTTCGCGTGTGATATAATGCGCGTCCTTCCCGCTCTCGACCAGGTATTCCGCAATGTCGCCGACGCCGATGCACATGTAGCCTTCGATGACGCCGACGCCCTAGCCCCGGATCCGCTGCGCCTTGCGGCACGCGCAGACCATCGTGCAGAACTTGTCGTATTTCTGCAGCCAGTGCGAGAGATGCTCGACGGACTCGGACTTCGAGGACGCGTCGATCGCCTTCTCGACCGGGATGACGTGCATGCCGATGCCCGCGCCGCCGGGCGGGATCAGCTTCGCGGCGAGCTCCAGCGGTTCCTGGGGTGCTAAGTTGAACATCGTCGCGACCTCGGGGTGGTCGTCCGCGAGCGTCGGATGCTCGACCATGTATTCGCCGGAGCCGACGACCCACTTCGGGACCCAGTACTGGATGTGCTGGTCCGGATTGTCGCGGTTCTGCTCGAGGATGCCGATCCACAGCAGATGGTCGATCACCTTCTGCGCTTCTTCCTCGGTCATGCCGTTCAGTTCGGCGAGTTCCTTCGTCGTCTTGCCGGTACGGCGCTTCTTGAAGCTCAGCATGAACTTCACTTCATCCTTCGTCAGCAGCCGGTCGAGGATCCAGAAATCCATGTGGTTTTCTTTCATGCCGCCCGGAAGCTTCCTGGGGATGTTGTCGGTGATCATGACCGCCAGTTTTTCGACGAGTTTCTTCTTTTCGGGATCGTCGCAGTGATGACCGTCGACCGGGTAGTCGCGCTCGTTCACGTGGATCCTTTTATTGACTTCTTCTACCATGAGGACTCCTTATACGATCGGGATCTTGATCTTCATGTCGCTTAACGGATAGGCGGAGCAGGCATGGACGTAATTAAAGTCCTTGTCGGCCGCGCGCCGTCCGTCGTTCTCGGGGCAGACGAAGTATTCGCCCGAAAGCACCTTCGTCCGGCAGAAGCCGCATTCGCCCGAGCGGCAGTCCGTGAGCAGGATGATGCCCGCGCGTTCGCAGGCCGTGACGAGGCTCTCCGTCGCTTTCGCCGGGATCACGTCCTCCTGCACACCGCGCAACACCGTCAGCTCGAACGTCTTCCCGGCAAGTTCCTTCGGGAAGCCCTCGAACGCCGTGATGTCCTTCGTCTGGCCGAAGACCTCGAAACGGACGCGTTTCTTCGGTACGTTCAGTTTGTCGATCTCGCCGCGCAGGAACCGGTACATGGCCTGCGGGCCGCAGATGAAGAAACTGCTGTCTTCCGGGCTGTATTTGCGGATGAGGTCCGCGTTCAAAAAGCCCCGCTCGCCCGTCCATTCCGGCGCTTCGCCCGAGATCACGTGCACGACGTGCACATGCTCCCCTTCCAGCCGGTCGAGTTCGCCCTTTAAAATGATGTCGTCCGGAGAGACTGAGCCGTACAGGATCGTGAGATCCGCGTCCATCGTCCCGTGTGCGATCTCCTTCGCCATCGAAACAAAGGGCGTGATGCCCGTGCCGCCCGCTAAAGCGACGATGTGCTTCGAATCGCGCAGCGGCTCGTAACAGAACTGGCCGAGACCCATCGAACCCAGCAGATGGTCGCCGGGCTTCAGCGACTCGTTGACATAGTCGGCAATGAAGCCGTCGCCCTTCGACCTTCGCACTGTGATCTCCGCGAACGGATGCTCCGCGCGCGATTCAAACGGCGCCGAAGAAAGTGAATACGGCCGGCATACGATCTTTCCGCCGATCTCAAACGCCAGGGACACATACTGTCCGGCATAGAAGAACGGCAGTTTCTTTCCGTCCGCACGCTCAAAGCGTACGGTCTTCGCCGTCGGGCTCGCGTCCCGGATCTCTGTCACGACAAGGTCCAGCGTGCCCGGATGCCACTCTCTCGCGGCGTTTCCGATCGGGTCGTCCTTCACAGGCTTGTCCGACGCCTTTTCAAACGCTTCCAGCCTTTTTTTCGTCACGCGGGAAGCACCGCCGACGTCCTTTAAGAATCCTTTGATCTTCATTTCGCGGCCGCCTCCTTTTTCTTGATGTCATCCAGCACGTTCTTCGCGGCTTTCCGTCCGTTCGTCACGGCCGGTCCCATGCCGTCGCCGGAGATCTGATGGGCGCCGGCAAACTCCAGGCCCTCGATGAACTTCTCTTCCTCCGCCGTCTGCAGGCGCGCGACGATATGGTCGTCCATCGTATGCGCGTAGCCGTAAATGCTGCCGTTCCAGGCATCGGTGTAATGCGCGATCGTCATCGGCGTCTCGATCACGATCTCCAGGACGTGGTCGAGCAGGTTGAAGCCGAGATACTCGCTCATGTAATCAATGAGCTGCTTCGCGACCTCATGCTTCACGCGGTCGTAATCCTCTGCCTTCACGCTCTTCCAGGCGTCGGCCTGCGGCAGCGTCGTGATCGAATAGGAGCATGTGCCTTCCGGCGTCGCGTCCGGATTCGCGAGGTTGTGGCAGATGCAGGTGATGTAATGGTACGGTCCCAGCCCGCCGAGCTCGCGGTAGCATTCGTCGGTGTCCATCGTCGTGCCGCGGAACACGCTGTAATCTTTGATGCCGAGTTCTTCGGCCGTCTTGTCGAGGATCATGATGACGGAGAAAGCGGACAGCGAGACGCGTCTGCCGTTCACCATCTTGATCGCCTTCGCCGGGACTTCCGACAGTGGCTCGATCATCTGCGTGTACACCTTGTTCGGGTAAGAGGCCGAGATGACGTAATCCGCATGGATCTCGTCGCCGCGCGCTGTCCTTACGCCGTACACTTTCCCATCCTTCACGAGGATCTTTTCCACGTGCTGGCGGTACTCGATCTGTACGCCCATCGCCTCCGCACGCTCCGCCATCTTCAGGCTCATCTCGTGCGAGAACTTGTGCGGAATGTAGGAGCCGTAGCCGACGTAATCCGCCATCAGGACCGCGTAGATCGTGAACGGCAGCTCCGAGAAGCCGGAGCCGACGTAGATCCAGTACGGCGCCAGAAGGTCCAGCGCCTTCTGCGGCAGGCCGAACGTATCCAGGACTTCCTTCGTCGAATAGCCGGCCGTCTTGACGAACGCCTCGTGCTTTAACAGCATCTGCGGCTTGCTCATCGGATGGATCGAAAGTTCATTGACAGAATCGAAGACCGTGTGGCAGAGATTCAGGACCTTCAGGACCTTCTCATAGGAGCCCGGCGCGACGGAGTCGACCTCGCGCGCGAACGTCTCGAAGCCCGGGTGCATCGTGATCTCGATGCCCGGGAGAGACGCGTGATACGCCTCCGGCACTTTCAGCCAGTCGATGTCGACGCCCATATCGTCGAAGAACTTACCGACCTTCAGGCGGTTGTCCTTCTCGCCGATGCTCATCATCTCGTGAAGCGCCGCCTCGATCTCGATGCCGCCGCGCACGAAGCTCGTCGCGATGCCGCCCGGGAGGTTGTGGCGCTCGAGGACCAGGACGTCGAGGCCCTTGTCCGCGAGCATCAGCGCGGACGACAGGCCTGCCAAAGCCCCGCCGATCACGATCACGTCATAGTGATCTTTGTAGTAACTCATCTGGAATTCCTCCGGTTATGCGATGCGGGGAGGGAGCGGAAAGCTTCCGTCCCCTCCCCCTGTGTTGCCGATCTGATCCGGTTTTCCGAACGATTATCCCGTCAGAAGAACCGGTCGACCAGTTCTCTCGAATACTCCGCGGTCTCGTCCATGTCGCCGAACGCCATGATCTCGCCTGCGTAGTAGGTGTCGTACTTGCCCTGCATGCCTTCGACCTTGTCATACCAGCCCGCTTTGTAGTCTTCCGAGAAGACGTGCGGGAAGTAGTAGACCGACCACTCGTTGACGACGTTCGTCGCCGGGTTGTGCATGGTCTTCAGATCGTCCAGCACCATCTGGCGGCATTTCTCGTACGGGATCTCGGGCTGGTCCTTATGCTTGCGCAGCGCATAGGTCGTGATGACCTGGTCCTTCGTGTCACGCCATCTGCGGTAATAGACCATCAGGTGGCCCAGCTTCTCCGGCACCATGTTATCGAATACATAGTAGGAGATCTCGGGATGATCCTCGGGCCTGGTCTCCACGGCGAGCACGTCGTAGCGCTCATAATCGATCTTGGAGAAGAGGGCCTTTTCATCGTCGCGGGCGTCAAAATA
>JAGDBR010000169.1 GCA_017958935.1 Lachnospiraceae bacterium
AGCTCCTCATTTCCGACTACACCATGGAAGCGGGCGTCCGGGGACTTCGGAAATGCATCGACACGCTCTGCCGCATCCTGGCGGTAAAGATCTCTTCGGAGCCGGAAACGAAGCTGACCGTGACGCCCGAGACGGTCCTGGACGGGACGAAGACCATGCTCGTGCTGGGCGAGCAGCGGTCCGTCCGGAAATGTTTTCACATCTGACGGCGGAGGCGCCGGGGGACGACAGACATGGAAGACGCAGCATTGGTCCTGGTGATGATCGCTGTATTTATCGGGGGATATTTCGTCGTGAGCTGGTTCGGCGGGAAGATGGACAGACACTTCCGGCCGAAGGGACAGTCTGCCCCGGAGAAGAAAAAAGAAAAGGACATTTTCGACGAGACCGAGAAGCGTCCGGACGAGGAGACGGAACCGCTGCCCGGGGAAGACCGGAAGCCCGACGCGAAGGCTCTTTCTTTCGGGGAAGATCCGGACGAGTAGAAACAGAGCGTTTTTCCGGGCAAGCCGGGAGCGTAACGGCCCGGACCGCGCAAGACGCGATTGCGGGTAGCGTGAAAAGCCTTTTTGTGGTAGTTTATTGGTAATGAATGACCGGCACAAAGGAGAGGACAACATGATGAATCATTCAGGCGCTTCGGAGCACATACTCGTCTGTCTGTCGCCTTCCCCTTCGAACCCGAAGGTCATCGAAGCCGCCGCGAAGATGGCGGAAGCCTTCCGGGCCACGCTGACGGCCATCTACGTGAAGCCGACGGACTATGATTCCCTCTCGCAGGAGGACAAGGCGAGGCTTCAGCATCATATCGAATTCGCCGAGCAGAGCGGCGCGTCCATCACGACGATCATCGGCGACGACGTTCCGGCGCAGGTCGCCGAGTACGCGCACATTTCCGGCGCGACGAAGATCGTGGTCGGACGGAGCGGCTTCCGGCGCCGGCGCTTTTTCGGCAAGGCGCCGCTGACGGAGCAGATCATCCTGAACGCGCCGGACGTCGACGTGTACATCATTCCGGACTCGGTCGCGGACCTGACGCAGCAGAAGGCGCGGTTCCGCCCGGATGTCGTGCTGAAGCCGACGCTGAAGGACCTGGCGGTCACGGTGCTGCTGCTCGCGGCATCCACGGGCATCGGCCTGATCTTCACGCAGTTCGGCTTCTCGGATTCCAATATCATCACGGTGTTCATCCTGGGCGTGCTCGCGATCTCGGTGATCACGGTCAGCCCGCTCTGCGGCGCTTTAGGCTCGCTTGCGGGCGTATTGCTGTTCAACTGGTTCTTCATCGATCCCAAATTCAGTTTCCACACGTATGAAGCGGAATACCCGGTCACGTTCGCGATCATGCTGATCTCGTCGCTGATCACGGGGACGCTTGCGAACCGCATCAAACGGAACGCGCAGCAGGAGGCTCATGAAGCCTTCAGGACGCGCATCCTGCTCGACACGAACCAGCTGCTGCAGAAGGCCGGGAACCCGGCGGAGGTGATCCGGATCACCGCGCGCCAGATCATTACGCTGCTGAACAAGGACGTCGTGATCTATCCGCGCGGGGAGAACGGGCTGCTGGAGAGCGGACGGGAGTTCATCGTTTCGGTGGACCGCGCGGGCGGCACGGCGGATCCGGACGAACGCGAGATCGCCGAATGGGTGTTCACGCACCGGCAGTCCGCGGGCTTCCGCATGGACATGTACAAGGAAGCGAAGGCCCAGTACCACCCGATCTGCCTGAACGGGTACTGCAGCGGGGTCGCCGTGCTCCGGCTGGACCGGACCGCGATGGAGCCTTACGAGAACAGCATCGTGATGTCCGTGCTGGGCGAGTGCGCGCTGACGCTGGAGAACCTGCGGAATGCGCAGGAGAAGGAGAAGGCGTCGGTCATGGTGCGGAACGAGCAGCTCCGGTCGAACCTGCTCCGGTCCGTGTCGCACGACATCCGAACGCCACTGACGTCCATCTCGGGCAACGCGAGCAACCTGCTGTCGCATTACCGGCAGCTGGACGACGAGACGCGGGAGCAGATCTTCTCGGACATCTACGACGACGCCGAGTGGCTCATCGACCTCGTGGAGAACCTGCTGTCGATCTCGCGGATCGAGAACGGACAGATGGAGCTGCACCTGTCGACGGAGATCCTGGGCGACGTCATCGACGAGGCGCTCAAGCATGTGGACAAGAACGCGGCCAAGCATCATATCACGGTCGAAGACGACGGCGGCATCCTGCTGGCGGACATGGACGCGAGACTGATCATGCAGGTGCTGATCAACCTGATCAACAACGCCGTGAAGAACACGCCCTGCGGCTCCGAGATCTGCATACGGAGCCGGCGCGACGGGGACCGTGCGATCATCAGCGTGCTGGACGACGGGCCGGGCATTCCGGACGACGTCAAGCCGCATGTATTCGAGATGTTTTATACCGGCAGCAACGCGGTCGCCGACGGGCGCCGCGGGATGGGGCTCGGACTGGCGCTGTGCCGGTCCATCGTGGAGGCGCATCACGGCACGATCAGCCTGACGGACAATCACCCGTCCGGATGCTGCTTCTCCGTTGCGCTGCCGATAAGGGAGGTGCAGATCCATGAATAATCCGGTGGTCCTGGTGATAGAGGACGATTTGCCCGTCCGCAACCTGATCCTGACGACGCTGAAGACGCACGAGTACCGGTATTTGAGCGCCGTGAACGGGGAAGAGGCGATCATGATGGCTTCCTCCCACAATCCCGACGTGGTGTTCCTGGATCTCGGGCTTCCGGACATGGACGGCATCGACGTGATCCGCCGGATCCGGACCTGGTCGAACATGCCGATCATCGTGATCAGCGCGCGCAGCGACGACGAGGACAAGATCGAGGCGCTCGACGCGGGCGCGGATGACTATCTGACGAAGCCGTTCTCCGTGCAGGAGCTGCTGGCGCGCCTGCGCGTCACGATCCGGCGGCTGGCGCAGATGGGGAGCGACGCGAACGCCGAAGGCCCCGTCTACAAGAACGGCCGGCTGACGATCGACCGCTCGGCCGG
>JAGDBR010000170.1 GCA_017958935.1 Lachnospiraceae bacterium
GCAAAATATGCACTTGGATCCGCACCAGCTGCGCGCATCGCAGCACAAAGACGGGCCCTGCCTCGTGCTCGCGGGGCCGGGCAGCGGGAAGACGACGGTCATTGCCCGGCGGCTGAAGACGATGACGGAGACGATGGGCATCCCGCAGGAGAACATCCTGGTCATCACGTTCACGCGGGCGGCCGCGGGCGAGATGCAGGCGCGTTTCCTGAAGCTGAAGGAGACGCCGGGGTGCGCGGTCACGTTCGGGACCTTCCACAGCGTGTTCTGGAAGGTGCTGCGGACGCATTGCCCGGTGCGCGCGCAGGCGCTCCTTCCGGAGCGCCGGAAGCGGCAGCTCATGGCGCAGGTGCTGAAAAAAACGCCGCTCGCGGAGTACGGGACGGACGAACTTGCGGACATCCTGCTTGCGGAGATCTCGCTGGTCAAGAACAGCCTGGCGGACCCGCACGTGTTCCGGTCGAAGGTGCCGCAGGCGGATTTCGCGGATCTTTTCGCGCAGTACGAGCGGGCCGTCCGGGAGGCCGGGAAGCTGGACTATGACGACATCCTCGTGCGGACGCTGCAGCTGTTCCGGGAGGAGCCCGGGATCCTGGCCTATTACCGGGACCGGTTCCGGTACATCCTCGTGGACGAATTCCAGGACGTGAATCCGCTCCAGTACGCGATCCTGCGGCTGCTCGCGCAGCCGCTGAACAATCTGTTCGCCGTCGGAGACGATGACCAGTCGGTCTACCGCTTCCGGAGCGCCGACCCGCGGATCATGCTGGACTTCCCGCGGGACTGGCCCGGGACCGCCGTCGTGACGCTGCCGAACAATTACCGATCGTGCGAGACGGTCGTGAAGGCCGCGTCGCGCCTGATCCGCCACAACCGCGAGCGGTATGAGAAAAAACTGACCGCAGCGGGCGGGAAAGGGCGCGGAAAGCTCGAAAAACGCCTGTTCCGGAACGAAAAAGAGGAATCGGCATACATTGCCGGGATGATCGAAGAAGGGGCCCGGAACGGGCGGAAATACGGCGAATACGCGGTCCTGTACCGCACGGGGCTCGCGGCGCAGGACCTGATCCGGGAGCTCATGGACCGGAAGATCCCCTTCCGCTTCCGCGAGCAGCTCCCGAACATGTACCGGAACGAGATCCTGCAGCCAGTCTACGCCTATCTGAACTGGGTGCTCGGCGACAGGAGCCGCGCGAACTTCCTGAAGTTCATGAATTGCCCGGTGCGGTATTTCCGGCGCGGGGACATTGACGGAACGGTGGATCTTGAAACGCTGCAGGCCCGCTTCCGGGCCGAGCCCGGGCGGGAGTACCTCGCGGAGAAGACCGCGTTCCTTTCATACCAGCCGGATTTCCTGAAGAAGGCGCGCGCGCCGTACGCGATGATCCACTATATCCGGAAGGCGGTCGGGTATGACGTTTATCTGAAAGAGAAGGCGGCCGGGCAGCAGAAAGACGCATCGGAGCTGATCGCGCTGCTGGACGAAGTGCAGGAAAGCGCCCTGAAGCATGCGACCGTGGAGGAATGGTACGCGCACATCGCGGCCTACACGAAAGCGCTGGAGCAGCAGGAAAGGGAGGAGAAAGGGGCCGGGAAGGATGCGGTGACGGTCGCCACCTTCCACGGCGCAAAGGGGCTCGAGTTTCGGACGGTCGTGATCCCGGACGCCAATGAGCGGGTGACACCGCATGAAAAAGCCGCCTCCCCGGAGGACCTCGAAGAAGAGCGGCGCATGTTCTACGTTGCCGTCACGCGGGCGATCGGCGAACTCTATGTGTTTTCGGTCAAAGAACGGTTCGGAAAGCCGCTCGAAGTGAGCCGGTTCGTGAAGGAACTGGAATAAGAAAGGACCGGCCCTGCGGGGCCGGTCCTTCGCGTTCATGACAGTTTAAAGGCCGCGACGTCCTTTACGTACTGGAGAGGGGACTTGCCGGTGTGCTCCTTAAAGGTGCGGGAGAAGTGGTGGATGCTTGCGTAGCCGCAGCGCTCCGCGACCTCGGTGACCTGCAGTTCCTTGTTCGTCAGCAGGTTCTTCGCCTTCTCGATGCGTGCACGCTGCAGGTCCGCCATCGGCGAGATGCCGAAGAAGTCGATGTAGTATTTGTAGAACTGGCTGCGGCTCAAACCGACCATCTGGCTCATGTTCGTCGACGCCCATTCGCGTTCGCAGTTCGAGAGCATCGTGAAACGGGCCTGGCAGAAGAGTTTGTAGAGCTTCTGCTCGCGCTCGGTCTCAAGAGAACAGCGCTTCATCTCGCGCGCGATGTAGATGAACAGACGGCGCAGCGAGATGTCCATGGCTTCGTCCGCGAAATCGATCTGCGAGTAGTATTCGGTGTTCAGCCGGGAGAGATAATGGTCGATCGGCGTCGGGTCGTCCAGGCGGAAGATCGTGTTCGTCGGGATGCCGTATTTCAGGAATTCTTCAGACTTGCAGGTAAAATGGACGTAGCTCTGGTGGAACTCGCGCCGCGCGGCGAAATCCTGCAGCTCCCCGGGCGTAAAGATCGCGACGGAACCCATCTGCGCGGTCTCGATGCCGTCCGGAAACGTCACGTCGGTCTCCGTCAGGAAGAAAACGAGCAGATAATCCCCGCTTCCGAAGGGGCGGAACACCCGGTAATAGTTCCTGTCGGAAACGTCATAGCCGGAATAATTGACACGGAACATGGCGGAACCTCCTGCATAAAGAATTGAAAAGCCTGGAGTGATGATACATTTATCCTAAAATACATCGGAAAAAAAGTCAACTGGAAAAGAAATTGACAAATATCGAAATACCTGTATAATTGTATACACTTATACCTATATCCATAGGAGGCAGCTTCATGCTCGAGATCTCGAATAAAACCAACCTGCTGGAACAGAAGAGTTACCGCTACGCCCTGCAGGACGTCGCGGACCCGAACCTCTACCGGGACGTCTATAATTATGAAGAAGTGCCGAAGATCCCGTTCAACCACCGCCGCGTGCCGATGGGCATGCCGGAAGAGGTCTGGATCACCGACACGACGTTCCGCGACGGGCAGCAGGCCATTGAACCGTACAGCGTCAAGCAGATCGTCGACCTGTTCAAACTGATGTCGAAGCTCGGCGGACCGTACGGCATCATCCGCCAGACCGAGTTCTTCGTCTACAGCGAAAAGGACCGGAAGGCGCTCGCGGAGTGCCAGGACCTGGGGCTGCGTTTCCCGGAGATCACGACCTGGATCCGCGCGTCGAAGGAAGACTTCAAGCTCGTGAAGGACCTCGGCGTGCGCGAGACGGGCATCCTGCTGTCCTGCAGCGACTACCACATCTTCAACAAGATGCACAAGAACCGCGGCGAGATCATGAAGCAGTACCTTTCGACGGTCGACCTTGCGTTCGAAGCGGGCGTCATGCCGCGCTGCCACCTCGAAGACATCACGCGCGCGGATTTCTATGGCTTCGTCGTCCCGCTCGTCAATGAGCTGATGAAGATGTCGGAGGACGCGGGCATCCCGATCCGCATCCGCGCCTGCGACACGATGGGCTACGGCGTGCCGTACACCGAGGTCGCGATCCCGCGCTCGGTCGCCGGCATCATCTACGGCCTGCAGCATTACTCGGACATTCCGAGCGAGATGCTGGAATGGCACGGCCACAACGACTTCTACAAGGGCGTCGCGAATGCGGCGACCGCCTGGCTCTACGGCGCCTGCGGCGTGAACTGCACGCTCCTGGGCATCGGCGAGCGCACCGGCAACGTCCCGCTCGAAGCGATGGTCATGGAGTACGCGTCGCTGCGCGGTTCGCTGGACGGCATGGACACGACGGTCATCACCGAGATTGCCGACTACTACGAACACGAGATCGGCTACAAGATCCCGCCGATGACGCCGTTCGTCGGCCGCGACTTCAACATGACGCGCGCGGGCATCCACGCGGACGGTCTGTTGAAGGACGAAGAGATCTACAACATTTTCAATACGAAAAAACTGCTGAACCGGCGCCCCGGCGTGCTGGTCGGCGCGAATTCGGGCCTCGCGGGCATCGCCTACTGGATCAACGGCGCGTTCAACCTGCCCGCGGACCGCGAGATCGACAAGCGCGACGAAAAAGTCGCCGAAATGAAGGCCTGGATCGACAGGCTTTATGCCGAAGGCCGCCAGACGACCCTGTCGTTCGCGGAGCTGCACGAAAAAGCCGAAGAACTCTTCGGCGACCGCCTGAAGTAAGGCATTGAATGCCGCGCACGGCGGCCGCCTGAAGTAAGGCATTGAATGCCGCGCACAGCGGCCGCCTGAAGTAAGACATCGACATGCCGCGCACAGCGGCCGGCAAGGAGGAATCATGGTATTACACAAACCGGTCTCGTTGGCAGACCAGATCTTCGACCGTCTGGAGACGGACATCCTGACGGAAAAATACCCGAAGGGCACGATCCTGACGGAGGTCGGCCTCTCGGAGGAGCTCGGCGTGAGCCGCACCCCGGTGCGCGAGGCGCTGAGCCGTCTCGAGCAGGAACACATCATTGAGAACGCCGGCAAGGGCGTGCGCGTGATCGGCATCTCCGAGGAGGACATCCACGTCGTGTACGAGATCCGCGAGAAGATCGAGGGCATGGCCGCGGCGGCCTGTGCGAAGAACTGCACGGACGAAGACATCGCCGAGCTTCGCGAGATCGTCGAGCTGC
The DNA here is from genome assembly GCA_017958935.1 of Lachnospiraceae bacterium. The sequence continues at coordinate 4,658 of JAGDBR010000170.1, forward strand.
AGGAGTTCTACGCGGACAAAAAGGACGCCGAGCAGGTGAAGGCTTACGACAACCGCTTCCACGAGAAGATCTATCATTTCAGCAGGAGCCCGATCCTCTACGACGTGCTGATCCCGCTCCACCGCAAGGTGCAGAAGGTCCGCAAGATCTCGATCCAGAACACGGGGCGCGCGCACGCGTCCGCGGAGGAGCACCGCAGGATCATGGAGGCGATCGCCGCCCACGACCCGGTCGCGGCTGAGAAGGCCATGATCGTGCACGTCCTGTTCTCGCGGAACCACATTCTGTCGATACTGAAGGTTTGAACGGAGAAAGCCATGACAATGATCGAAAGAAGCGCACAGGGCGTATATATCCGGAACGGACTGCCGCAGACAGCGCCGGCGCAGGACAGAAGCGCGCGCGAAAAGACGCTCGCGTACAGGATCCTGCGCGCGCATGAAAAGAAGGGGCGGCAGGACGGGTTGTTCAGGATCTCCTTCGACGCCCTGATCTCGCACGACATCACCTATGTGAACATCATTCAGACGGCGCGGGCCTCGGGCATGACCGAATTTCCGCTTCCGTACGCGCTGACGAACTGCCACAACAGCTTGTGCGCCGTCGGCGGCACGATCAACAAGGACGACCACATGTTCGGCCTGTCCGCCGCGAAGAAGTACGGCGGCATCTACGTGCCGGCGAACGTCGCGGTCATCCACCAGTTCGCGCGCGAGAAGCTGACGGGCTGCGGAAAAATGATCCTCGGCTCCGACTCGCATACCCGCTACGGCTGCTACGGCACGATGGCGGTCGGCGAGGGCGGCGGCGAGCTGACGAAGCAGCTGTTGAACAACACCTGGGACGTCGCCGATCCCGAGGTCGTCC
>JAGDBR010000171.1 GCA_017958935.1 Lachnospiraceae bacterium
TCATCCCGAAGGACGAGGTCTTTTCGTCCGAGATCCTGCCGGATTACCGGAACGTCGAATCGGAAGCGGTGCTGACCGAGATCGTGCGGAACGCGGCCCATCTCATCATTCTGTCGGACCGGCGGAAGAAGCCCGAAGAAGCCGATACCGAAACGATGGTGCGGATTATGCGCCTTCGGAGCATTCAGCAGAAGCAGCACCTGCGCTTCACGATCACAGCGGAGATGCGCTGCGAGAACAACCGGAAGCTGATCGCCGAAGACCGCACCGAAGACTTCATTGTCGCGTCGGATCTGTCCTCAATGCTGCTCGCGCAGGTGACCGAAGACACGAAGCGGCTGTCCTTATTCAATGATCTTCTGGACGAGCATGGTTCGGAAGTATACCTTCTGCCCGCGTCGGAATTCGAACTTCTCGGCGAGACCCTGACGGCCCGCGAACTTCGGAAGCGGGTCTATGCTTACGGCTATATCCTGATCGGCATCCGGACCGCGCAGAATGCGTTCAAGGTGCTCGATGACAATGCCAAACTCGTATTCGGCACGGAAGACAAGCTGATCCTGATCGGCGAAGGATGATCGACGGAGGAACCGCATGAAAAAGACCGAAGAAAGAGATAAGAAATCATTTTCCTTGAAAGAGCGCCTGTCCTATTGGTTTGACAACCGGATGACGAAGGGCTCGCTCGGGCTGATCCGTGTTCTGATCATTGCCTCGATCCTGCTTGCGGTCTTAATGGGCCTGCTGATCATCGTGTTCGGGTTTCACGAAGAGGGCGAAGAAGCGTCGGTGATCTGGGACAGCATTGCCACCGTGATCAATGCCTGGATGCCCTCGTTTGAGGACGGCAGCCCCGGATATCTGATCCTGATGTCGATCGTCGCGATCGCCGGCGTGCTGTTCACGAGTGTCTTGATCGGTATCATCACGAGCGCGATCGAAGAGAAGATCGACAGCCTGAAGCGCGGCAATTCCCGTGTGCTCGAGCGAAATCACATCGTCGTGCTCGGTTTCTATCCGGGCGAGTACACTCTGCTGAACCAGCTCGTGCTCGCGGCGGCCGGTGACCCGGCCTGCGTCGTCGTCGCAGAGGACATGGACCGCGCCGAAATGGAGGACGCGATCGGCGAGAACCTGGACCTGCCGAAGAACTTCCGGATCGTCTGCAGGACCGTGGATATCACGGACCCCGCGTCGCTCGAAAAATGCTCGGTCGAAACGTGTCAGACGGTCATTGTCAGCCCGACGGACGACCGGCGGACGATCAAGGCGGTCCTCGCCGTGTCCGCGCTTCTGCAGGACAAGGGTGTGACGGATGTCAGCGTGAACGCGATCATTTCGAAGAACGAATACCGCTTCCCGCCCTCGATCGCCGAGGCCAATCATATCTCGACTCTGCAGACGAACACGATCTTAACGAAGATGATCGCGCATTCCTGCACGCAGACCGGCCTTTCCGAAACCTTCCGCGAAGTCTTCAATTTCGAGGGCTCCGAATTCTATCTGACGGGCTTTCAGGGCATTGGCGGACTGACCTTCGAAGACGTCACGGTGCGCTTGAATCACGGCGTGCCGGCCGGCGTATTGCGGGACGGAAAAGTGAAGCTGAACCCGCCTGCGTCCTACGTTTTGGAAGAAGGGGACGAACTGCTTGTGTTTGCAGAGGAAGACGATTCGGCCGCGCTCCTGCCCGCGCCTTCCGAGGCGCCGTCCGACCTAGAAGCGGACGTAAGCGGCACGATGGCGAAGACGCACACGCTGATTTTCGGACACAACGAATCCCTGCCGGTCATTCTGCGCGAACTGCCCGAAAACGTCTCCGACGTCTATCTCGTCGGGCAGGAGTTTACCGCAAATGAGCGGGAACAGCTGGAAAAAGAGGCTTCCGGCCGCGGGCTTGCGGTCCATTACGACCCGCGGGATCCGAACGCCGAGGAGACGCTTCTCGAACTTGCCAAAAAGGCCGAGCACATCGTGATCTTAAACGACCACGACAAGGACGCGGAATCTTCGGACATGGAAGCGATCTTCCTGCTCCTGAACCTCCGGGACATCCGGACCCGTTACGGCCTGCGTTTCAATATCACCGTGGAAATGCAGCGGGAGCACAACCAGAATCTCGTGGGCCGCGGAGACCACACCGACTTCCTCGTCGCGTCGAGCATGTCTTCGCTGATCCTGTCACAGCTCGCGGAAAGCCCTGCGCTGCTGGACGTCTTCCGCGAAATCCTCTCGAATACGGGCAATGAACTCTACTTAAAGAGCGTCGGTCTCATGAAGCTGGCCGGGGCGCACACGGTCCGGGACCTTCGCCGGGCAATGCTCCGGAAGGGCTACATCCTTCTGGGATACCTGGACGAAGAAAAAAACAGCAGGTTCAACCTGCCGTTGGATGAAGTATTGACGTTAAAGGAGGACGATCACCTGATCGTGCTCGGGGAAAAATAAAGGAACTGCACGGTAAGACGGAAGGCGCTCAGCTTTCCGCCTTTTCTTTTTTCTTTTCCCCGGGTTTCCTGAAATAGAAGAGGACGGCCAGGGCAAACAGGATGCCGGA
>JAGDBR010000172.1 GCA_017958935.1 Lachnospiraceae bacterium
GTCCGGGAACTGATCCTGGTCGCGCAGGAAACGACGCTGTACGGCACGGATCTTTACGGCAGGAAAACGCTTCCGGAGCTTCTGACAAAGCTTGCCGCGATCGAAGGCCTTCACTGGATCCGCCTGATGTACTGCTATCCCGAGGAGATCACGGACGAGCTGATCGATACGGTCGCCGGCTGTCCGAAGGTCGTGCCGTATCTGGACATCCCGGTGCAGCACATTTCGGACGACGTCCTGAAGCGGATGAACCGCAGGACGACGAAGGACGAGCTTCTGTCGCGCATCGCCGAACTTAGGCGCAGGATCCCTTCCCTGACGCTCAGAACGACCCTCATCACGGGCTTTCCGGGCGAGACGGAGGAAGAATTCGCCGAGCTCCTGTCGTTCGTGAAAACGGCGAAATTCGAGCGTCTGGGCGCCTTCCCGTATTCGAAGGAAGACGGGACGAAGGCGGCGAAGATGAAAGGTCAGATCCCGAAAAAGGTGAAGCTTTCACGCCGGAACGCCGTCATGGCCGCCCAGCAGCAGGTCTCGCTTTCACACGCCCGGTCCATGATCGGGAAGGAACTGGAAGTCCTCGTCGAGGGACGCCTCGTTTCGGAAGAGGGCGTTTACGTCGGCCGCAGCGTCATGGACGCGCCGGACGTCGACGGACGCGTCTTCTTCGAATCCGGAGCGGAGCATCTCTCCGGCGATTTTGTGCATATCAGGGTCACGGGCGCCGAAGCCTACGACCTTTACGGAGAACTGTTATGAATCTGCCGAACAGGCTGACAGTATTACGGGTCATCCTCGTCCCGGTCTTTGTCGTGATCTTTCTGCTGAAAGATTCGATCCCCTATGGGAAATACATTGCCGCAGCGGTGTTCATCATCGCCGCGGTGACCGATCTGTTCGACGGCATGCTGGCCCGGAAACTGAATCTGGTCACCAATTTCGGAAAATTCATGGACCCGCTCGCGGACAAGCTTTTGGTCTGCTCGGCGCTGATCTGCCTGGTCCGTTTCGGGCTGGTCCCGGTCTGGGCCGTACTGATCATCGTCGCGCGCGAATTCATCATTTCGGGCTTCCGTCTCGTCGCGGCCGAGCAGGGCATCGTGCTCGCGGCTTCGCCGATCGCGAAACTGAAGACGAATTTCCAGATCTACATGACCGTCGCGCTGATCCTGAAGCTGCCTTATCCGTTCTTCACCGTCCTGGAGCAGATCCTGATCTGGATCGCCGTGATCCTGACGGTCGTTTCGCTGGCGGATTACCTGATCAAGAACCGCAAGGTCCTCGCGGGAGGCCTCTGATGCAAGACCATCACGAGATCCTGCGGCGTCTTCAGCGCCGCGAGAACATCGAAGAGAACCTGAACCGCATGAGCGCGCTGACGAAAGACGCGGCTTACCGTTTCGCACGGATACTGTTCGCTTTCCACGACATGACGTTCTTCGAGGGCCTCGGCCATCGTAACGAAGAGAATCCGTTCAGCGACCTGATCGACGGCCTCGTGCGGATGAAGGAAGACTATCTTGCCGGACGGGAAGTTCCGTTCGACGTGCTCTGCGTGCTGCGCGGCGAGAACGAGAAGCGCATGGAAGAGCTGACGCGGGCGGTCGATCTGTTCACGCTGCTGGAATACGTGCAGAACCGCATCGAGTACCGTTACGTGCCCGACGGCGGTCTGAGCGCCGGCTATTCGGACGATGCAGAGACGGACAAGATCCTTTCGTATCTGGCGGCTCAGCCGAAGGATACGCAGAATTCGTATATTTACCGTATCGTCGAGCAGCTGCCGGTCCGGATGACGAAGAACCGTTTTTACGAGACCGTGCGCGAACGTCTGTCCGTGTACAAGGGAAGCGACACAGCCGCTTTCGACGGCGTGCTCGCGTCTTTGCGCTCCGCGGCCTGCACGAAGGGATTGTCGTCACCCGTCGCCGGCCATGAAGACCTGAGCGCTCTGTTCGGCGAAATGAGCCTGACGGAAGAGAATAAAGTCGACGGCGCCGTGTTCGGGCGGTGGCAGGCGGCTCTTCATGAAGCCGGCACACGGATCGAACGGGACATGGACTGCTCGCAGGCGCTGCAGAACGTCCTGAATGCGTTCGGCGCCGTGCTGCTTGCGCGGTACGAAGGCACGGAACGCCCGGCGGAAGAACCGCTGACGGACACGATCTTAAGGACCGTGGCAGAATCGTTCGGGAAGGACGCGCCGGATCTTGCGGCCGCGTATGACGCCTGCCGCGAACTGGAAGGCACGCTCGAGGACGCGGGCGACCGGTACTTCGAACTGCAGGGCGCGGCAGAAGAGCTCAGCAGCCGCTTCGTCTACGATGACGCGGACCTGAAGAAGCTCGGTGTCCTGCTGTCGGATTCCTCCTACGCAAGTCTCGACCGGAACGCGTTCGTTTCCGGACGCACGGTCGGAGACGAGCTGTTCGAACAGTCGGCCGAGGCTCTGATCAACGAGTTTTCGGCTTATTTCGCGACATTGCCGCGGCTTTTCGTCCGCGCGTCGATGGCCCGCGTTTTCACGATCCTTCCGCCGCGGTTCTCCGGGCAGGAGGAATTACACCGGTATATCGGCGAAGCCTTGTCCGGCTGCCATGACGCCGCCGAAAAGCGCGGCGTGCTCGAACTGCTGGACGGCATCATGAAAGAACGATGATCTTTGCAGACGAACTCTATGCCGACGAAAAACTGTCCAAAAGCTACAGGACAGTACTGCGCCGGGTCCGGGACGACAAGATCCCGATGACCTGGTATCTGATCGCGCGCCCGCAGTCCGGCCGGTTCCCGTTCAACATTTATCCCGCTTATCTTTTGAAGGAGCGGTATTATCGGGAACTGCAGGAGACCGTCGTCGGCGTGGCGTCCTCGAAGGATAATGCGATCGCATTGGCAGGTGTGCTGGCGGTACGGGAACAGGAAGCCGAAAGCTATTTCCCCGACGTGCAGACAGCGCGCGGAGCGGACACGGAAGAAAACAGAGCGTAAGGAGCGCAGCCGGGACAGATGGGCGTGGTTTTGCTGATATTGAAGATCATCGGATGGACGCTCCTGGCTGTTCTGGGGCTCGTATTCCTGGTGCTGACGCTGGTGCTCTGGGTGCCGATCCGCTATGCCGGGAACGCCGTGTACGTGGAGCGCTTCAGCGCGCACGCGTGGGTGACGTGGCTGTTGAAGCTCCTGCGGTTTGACCTGGATTTCGAAGGCAAAGCGCTGTCATACACGGTCCGGGTCTTCGGTATCCGGTTCCCGACGGGAAAGAAGGACGGGGCGGAGACTTCCGGGACGGCAGAGGACAAAAAGGGCGCTGCCGAAAACGAAGACGCGGAAAATACTTCGGAAACCGGTAATGAAAAGCCGGAGTCGACTGACGGCGAAGCAAAAGCGGAAACTGCCGGCGGCGATATGACGGCTGAAGCAAAAGCCGATGCGGCTGGGGAAACAGCTGCCGAAGAGACCGCCGGGGACGAAGAGTCCGGCGAGACTGCCGGGGAAGAAAAGTCCGGCGAGACCGACAGTGAAGGACAGTCCGAAGAAAAC
>JAGDBR010000173.1 GCA_017958935.1 Lachnospiraceae bacterium
GATCCTGATCGCGCACCGCATCTCGACGGTCGAGCACATGGACAAGATCATTTTCATCGACGACGGAAGGGTCGTCGACGCCGGCACGCACGAGGAACTGCTTTCGCGCTGCAGACAGTACGCGGAGCTCGTCGAGATGCAGCGTCTTGAGGACCTGAAGAAGGAGGGCAAGAGATGAGAACCTGGTATCCCCTCCTGGTCGTCGGCGCGGTCGTCGGCCTGCTCTCGACGGCATTCATCGTCGCGTACGCGCTGATCAAGGATAAAAAAGAAGAGATCGGCTTTGACCGGCACATGAAGGACAGCGAGATCATCCGGCGCCTGTTCAGATACGCGAAGCCGTACAAAAAACAGTACGCCCTGATCTTCTTCCTGATGCTCGTGTCCTTAGGATACGACATCGTGCCGCCGCTGATCATCGGCAATATCGAGGACGTCATCCGCGGTGCCTTCCAGATGAGCGACATCATCTGGAAGATCGTAGGCTACTTCATCATCGTGCTGTTCGCGATGGCGGCCCTCTACATCCAGCGAATCATGCTGCAGCGGATCGGGCAGAAGATCCTGACGTCGATCCGCGAGGACGTGTTCACGCACATCGAGAGCTTCTCGCACGACCAGCTGAACCATGTCCCGGTCGGCAAGCTCGTGACGCGCACGACGAACGACACGAACGCGATCTCGATGCTGTTCACGAACATCCTGATCAACCTGCTTCGGGACATCGTCCTGATCGCCGGCGTCCTGATCGCGATGTTCTCCCTGAACATCGAGCTGACGCTGATGGTGCTGTGCTTCGCGCCGTTCATCGTGCTGTTCACGATGATCTTCCGCGCCTTCTCGCGCCGCGCCTTCCGCAAGGTGAAGGACGGCACGACCGACATCAACACCTTCCTGTCGGAGAACCTTTCCGGCATCAAGATCACGCAGATCTTCAACAACGAGGAGAAGAAGCTGCAGGAGTTCAGACAGAAGAACGAGACGCTTAAGAAAGCGAAGAACCGCCAGATCTTCGTGTTCTCGATCTTCCGCCCGATCATCTACATGCTGTACATTTCGTCCGTGATGGTCCTGTTCTATCTGGGCGCACGCGGATACATCGAAAACACGGTGTTTTTGGGACAGGTCATCACCTCCAGCATCGTGGTCTCGTTCTACATTTACATCGAGACCTTCTTCCGTCCGATCCAGAACATCGCGGAGCTGTTCAACTGGATGCAGTCCGCGTTCGCTTCGGCCGAGAAGGACTTCGGCATCCTGGACAGGGCGCCCGAGATCGTGGACGAGCCCGACGCCGTCGAGGCCGAACACATCGAAGGCCGGATCGAATTCAAGAACGTCTGGTTCGCGTATGAAGAGGAGAACTGGATCCTGAAGGACGTCTCCTTCACGATCGAACCGAAGCAGACCGTGGCGTTCGTCGGCGCGACCGGCGCCGGCAAGACGACGATCCTCGGCCTGGTCTGCCGCAACTACGACATACAGAAGGGGCAGATCCTGATCGACGGCAAGGACATCAAGAGCTATCAGATCCGGTCACTGCGCAGGCATTTCGGCCAGATGCTCCAGGACGTGTTCCTGTTCGAGGGCACGATCCGCTCGAACATCGTCCTGCGGGAGGAAAGCTTCACGGACGAAGAGGTCCTGGAAGCCTGCCGCTACGTGAACGCGGACAAGTTCATCAACAAGCTGCCGAAGGGCCTGGACGAGGAGGTCCGCGAACGCGGGAACAACTTCTCGGCCGGACAGCGCCAGCTGCTGTCGTTCGCGCGGACGGTCATCCACAAGCCGGACGTCATGATCCTGGACGAGGCCACCGCGAACATCGACACCGAGACGGAACTTCTGATCCAGGATTCGCTGGAGAAGATGATGAACATCGGTACGATGCTGATCGTCGCGCACCGGCTGTCGACGATCCAGCACGCGGACAACATCATCGTCATCAACCACGGCGAGGTCGTGGAGCAGGGCACCCATTTCGAGCTGCTGGAGCAGCAGGGCGCCTACTACGAGCTCTACAGGCTGCAGTACGAAGACCAGGAGAAACAGGGGAAGAACGCGTAAGGAGCCTTCAGAGGACAGCGTAAGGGAACGGAACGGGAAGGATCACAGCGCCGTATACGGCGCCGGGAGGAAGGCATGGCGGCAGCAAAGAAAGGCACAAAAGACCTGACGCAGGGCAGCATCGCGAAGCAGCTGATCCTGTTCATGCTGCCGATCCTGGCCGGCCAGATCTTCCAGAACCTGTACAACAGCGTCGACTCGATCGTCGTCGGCCGCTTCGTCGGCACGACCGCGCTCGCGGCCGTGACGTCGAGCTCCGACATCGGACAGCTGCTGATCGGCTTCTTCACGGGCTTTTCGACGGGCTCCGGCGTCCTGATCTCGCGGCATTTCGGCGCGAAGGACAATGAAGGCCTGTCGGACGGCGTGCACACGTCGACGGCGCTGGCCCTGATCATCGGCGTCGTGATGGCGGCGGCAGGCATCCTGCTCGCCCCGTATCTTCTGACGCTCGTGCGGTGCCCGGAGGACGTTTACGGCGAGGCGCTCGCTTATCTTAGGATCTATCTGATCGGCATTTTCTTCACGGCGGTCTACAACGTCGGCGCGGCGATCCTGAGAGCTGTCGGCGACAGCAGCCACCCGTTCTATTACCTTGTGATCTCGAGCGTGTTCAACATCGCGCTGGACGTGATCTTCACGGTCGTCTTCGAATGGGGCGTCGTGGGCGTCGCGCTCGCGACGATCATTGCCCAGGGCGTCAGCGTCTTCCTGGTGTTCAGGAAGCTGGTGATCGCCGACGAGGTCTACCGGCTGGAGATCAAAAAGCTGAAGATGAAGCCGGCGATCCTGAAGGAGGTCTTCTTCCTGGGTCTTCCGGCCGGCATCCAGCAGGCACTGATCGGTTTCTCGAATCTCTTCGTCCAGCGTTATGTCAACGTCTTCGGCTCCGCCGCGATGGCGGGCATCGGGGCCGGCAAGAAGATCGACAAGTTCGTCGGCATGATGGCGCAGTGCATGGGCCTTGCGGCCTCCACGTTCGTCAGCCAGAACGTCGGCGCGAACCGTTATGAACGCGCGTTCCGGGGGATCCGCGTGAGCCTCCTGGTCTGCACGTTCTACTGGCTGACCGCGGGCAGTCTGGTGTACATTTTCGCGGGCTTCTTCGTGAGCCTTTTCGTCAAGGACTCGCAGGAAGCGCTCGAACACGGCATTACCCTCATGCGGGTCATGCTGCCGCTCTACATGTTCCAGATCGCGAACAGCATCTTCGCGAACGTCGTGCGCGGCTTCGGCAAGTCGCTCGTCGTCATGATCTTCTCGATCGGCGGCATGATCGTGATGCGCCAGATCTATCTGGCGGTCTTCACGCATCTGTTCCCGGGCGACGTGCGGATCGTCGACGCGGCTTTCCCGGTCGGCTGGGCCTTCGCGGCGGTCGGCTGCATCCTGTATTATCTGTTCGCGATCCGCATCCCGTATAACCGCAGGAAAGCGGCGGAAGCGCAGGCCGGATAAACCCGGCGGCGGCTGCTGCTCCGGATCATAACGCTTCGGCAGAAAGGAAATTGCTTCATGAAGATCGGTTTACTCGGCCACGGCACGATCGGTGTCGGCGTGGACCACATCGTGAAAACAGTCGACGGCATGGAGGTCACGAAGATCCTGTCGCTCATCGTTGACGATGAGATGACGGGCCGGACCGCTGCGGACATCGGCGACATCACCGGTGATCCGGAAATCGATACCGTCGTCGAGGTCATGGGCGGCGTCCATCCCGCGTACGAATTCATCACGGCCGCAATGAAGGCCGGAAAGAACGTCGTGACCGCGAACAAGGCGGTCGTGGCGGCCTATTACAGGGAACTGACAACGCTTGCGAAGGAACAGGGCGTGTCGTTCCGCGCGACGGCCTGCGCCGGCGGCGGCATCCCGTGGCTGACCGAGGTCGAGCGGAAGAACCGGACCGACGAGATCGTGCGGATCTACGGGATCATGAACGGCACGACGAACTATATTTTAAGCCGGATGGAGGACTGCTTCGATCCGGAAGGCCGGCCGAAAGCGGAGCCTGTCCGGCTGGAGCAGGTCCTGAAGGAAGCGCAGGAACTCGGATACGCCGAGCGGGACCCGGCGGCCGACATCGACGGCTATGACGTCCGGCGCAAGGTCGCGATCTCCGCGAACGTTGCCTACGGCGTCGTGATCGACGAAGAGCAGGTGCCGACGTTCGGCATCCGCACCATCCTGCCGGAGGACATCGCGCAGGCGGTCAAAAAGGGCCGCACGGTCCGTCTGATCGCGGAAGCCGCGCGGGACGGGGAAGGCATCGCCGCATGCGTCATGCCGTGCCTCGTCCGGAAGGATTCCCCGGAAGCCGGCGTGCGCTCCAACTTCAACCTTTTCACGCTCTGCGGGAAGCAGACCGGCACCTTCAAGTTCTACGGGCAGGGCGCGGGCCGTTACCCGACGGCCGGCAACATCGCCGCGGACCTGAAGGACATTGAACTTTATCATCCGGGCTTCTATACGGACAGCTTTGTAAGCGCCGGCGTGACGCTCGGCAGCGGGGAAGCGCGGTTCTATGTCCGGACGGCTGCGCCGGACGATTATCTTCGGTCCGTCGCGGCGGAAGCTTCCTGTGAAAAGGAGAACGTCCCGGCAGCCGGCGTTTACACGAGACCGGTGCCGACGGCGGAATTCCTGAAATGGGCGCTGGAAAAACAGAAAACGGACGAAACGGTCTTCATTGCGAAGGTCATCGAATAAACGGAAGGAGGCCAGTCACATGGCAGTGGAAGTAAGAGAGAGAAAAGATATTCCCGAGGAGTACAAGTGGGACCTGTCGAAGCTGTTCGCGGATGACGCGGCATGGGAAGAGGGCCTGGCGAAGCTGGACCGTCTGATCCCGGAGATCGAAGCGTTCCGCGGGACGCTCGCGGATTCGCCGGAGCGGCTGCTCGAATGGAAAGAGAAAGAGACCGCTGCGATGGGCGAGATCGAGAACGTGCTGACCTACGCAAGCCTCAGGACGACCGAGGACGGCCGCGACCAGCAGGCGCAGAGCATGATGGGCCGCGCGTACAGCAAGATGGTCATGCTGATGCAGGCCGCTTCCTTCGCGGAGCCCGAGATCCTCTCCATGCCGGAAGAGAAGCTGAAGGCGTTCACGGAGTCCGAAACGCTCGCGCCGTACCGCACCGCGCTGGAGCGGCTGCTGGACCAGAAGCCGCACACGCTGTCCGTCGCGGAAGAGAAGCTGCTCGCCTCGTTCGGCGAAGTGCTCGGGGCACCCGGCGACCTGATGGACATGCTGGTCGACATCGACATGCAGTTCGCGAACGCGAAGGACAGCGACGGCAATGAGTACCCGCTCACGCAGGCCGGCTACATCGAGCTGCAGCAGAGTGCGGACCGCGCACTTCGGAAGAGCGCGTTCCTGAACTATTACGATTCGTTCCGCCACCACATCCATACGCTGGCCGCGAACTACGCCGCAAGCGTGAAGGGCGACGTGGCGGTCTCGCGCGCCCGGAACTTCGAGTCGGCCCGCGCGATGTCCGCGTCCTATTAGCGCGTCCCGACCTCGATCTGCGAAGGCCTGATCGAATCCGTGCACAACCACATGGACGCGATGTACGCGTACGTTGCGCTGCGCAAGAAGATCCTCGGCGTCGACGACATCCATTATTACGACGTGTACGCCCCGCTCGCGCAGGAAGTGGACGTGAAATACAGCTACGAAGAAGCGCAGGAGATGGTCCTGAAGGCGGTCGCCCCGCTCGGAAAGGACTACTGCGACGTCGTCCGCGGCGCGTTCAGGGACCGCTGGATCGACGTTTATCCGAACGTCGGCAAGCAAAGCGGCGCGTTCTCGTCCGGCACCTTCGATTCGAGCCCGTACATCAAGTGCAATTACACGGGCACGGTCGACAGCGTCTCGACGATCGCGCACGAGATGGGCCATTCGATGCAGACCTACCTGTCGAACCATACGCAGCCGCGTCAGTACGCGGATTACACGCTGTTCGTCGCGGAGGTCGCTTCCACGGTCAACGAGAACCTGATGATCGAGCAGATGCTGAAGGAGGACATTTCCGACGAAATGCGCCTGTACCTGCTGAACCAGTATCTGGAGAACTTCAAGGGCACGATCTACCGGCAGACGATGTTCGCCGAATTCGAGAAGACCGCGCACGAAATGTACGAGCGCGGGGAAGCGCTGACGGTCGACGCGCTGTGCGGCCTGTATGAAGAGCTCGTGAAGCTGTACTTCGGACCGGAGATGGTGATCGACGACGAAGTCCGCTACGAGTGGGCGCGCATCCCGCATTTCTACCGCGCGTTCTACGTCTACAAGTACGCGACCTCCTACTCGGCGGCCGTGACGCTTTCCGAACGCATCCTGAACGACGGTGAGGAAGCGGTCCGGGATTACCTGAAATTCCTGTCGCTCGGCGGATCGCTGGATCCGATCGACGAGCTCAGGATCGCGGGCGTCGACATGAGCACGACCGCGCCGATCGACCGCGCACTCGACAAGTTCGCGGCGATCGTGAAGGAAACGGGCGAGGTCTGGGACCGCCTGTCGAAGAAGTAACGCGGAAAGAGCGCTTTTTAAGGCGGCTTTCCGTATAGATAAGTATACTGTTGGAACTCGGAGACTTTCATCGGCCATGATCAAGAAACTGATCCGGCAAATGCTGACGGCACAGATCCTTTCGGCCCTCACGGTGTCGCTGTGCCTGCTGATCGACAGCATCATCATCGGACGCTTCCTGGGTGTTCAGGCGATCGCAGCCTACGGATTGTCGAATCCGATCCTGCTGATCATCGGCGCCTTCGGCACCGCGCTCTCCGCGGGCGTGCAGGTCGTCTGCAGCCGCGCGCTCGGGCGCGGGTCGCAGGAGGAGGCGAACGAAGGCTTTTCGTCCGCCGTCGGGCTGGCGGCGGCCTTTTCGATCCCCTTCATGGCGCTCGTGCTGCTGTTCAGCACCCAGGCGAGCAGGCTGCTCGGCGCGAATACCGAGCTGCTGCTTACGGATACGCGCAGCTACATCCGCGGCTTCATCATCGGCGCGCCCGCGACGATGGGCGCCCTGATCCTGGTGCCGTTCCTGCAGATGGCCGGCAAGACGGGCCTGCTGATCGCTTCGGTCGGCGCGATGACGGTCATCGACATCGTGCTGGACATCCTGAACGTCACGGTCTTCCACGGCGGCATGTTCGGCCTGGGCCTCGCGTCTTCGCTGAGCTATTACGGCGCGCTGCTGCTCGGCGGCTCCTACTTCTTCTCGAAGAAATGCTTCTTCCGTTTCTCCGCGAAGCTCATCAGCCTGAAAAAGATCAAGGAGCTCTTCACCTGCAGCATTCCGGCGGTCTTCAACATGGCGTCCTCCGTCGTTCTCGTCTTCGTGATGAACCGGCTTTTGCTGGGCGTGGGCGGCAGCGACGCGGTCGCGGCCTTCTCCGTGATCTCCACGATCGGGAACGCGAGCAACTGCATCACGACCGGCCTCGGCGGCGTCTCCTTGACGCTGACGGGCATCTTCTATCAGGAAGAAGACCGGACGAGCCTGAAGACGCTGCTGCAGGAGATCACCCGCTGGTCCCTGATCCTCGGGGCGGCGGTCGGCCTGCTGCTCGTGATCTTCTCGCCTGCCGCGGTCTCGCTCTTCATCAAGGACGGCGGGCCGTCGCGGACGCTGGCGACCTACGGCCTTCGGATCTACGGACCGGGCCTGATCCCGTGCTGCTTCGTCGGCGCGCTGAAGAACGCCTACCAGGGCTCGCGCCGGGAGAAGCTGACGGAGATGATCTCGGTCATGGAAGGCGCGGCATTCCCGCTTCTGGTCGCTTTCC
>JAGDBR010000174.1 GCA_017958935.1 Lachnospiraceae bacterium
ACCGGGATCAGCGCCTCGGCATTCCACCGTTCGAACACCGGGCGGTACCGTTCGGCGAAATCCAGGCACGGAAAGTCCAGCAGCTGCGGGTCCTGATGGTACTTGACCTCCGAAAGCATCCGCCGGATGTACTTCGACCCGTACTCGGCGTAGGCAACGCCGCGGATGAAGGGCGGCATCTTTTGCGCGCAGCTTCCGCAGAACTCCTTCGTTTCGTCCGCAAGCGGCTTCCCGCACTTATAGCAGGCCGGTTCCTTCACGTATCGGATCTTCTGCCGGCAGGGCGCGCAGATCAGCCGGTCTCCCGGCGGCAGCGCGTCCAGGCAGACCGGACAATGCTTCGGATAGAGCAGGTCAATGATCGGCATAGGCCTCCCTGATCAGATCCTGCAGGCCGCTGTAGCGCTGCAGTTTCCGGCTGTTCTCGATCATGTGCGCGAAGGTCTCGTACTTGCCGACGATGCAGACGCAGTTCTTCGCCCGCGTGACGCCCGTGTACAGCAGATTCCGCGTCATCAGCATCGACGGGCCCGACAGCAGCGGCAGGATGACCGCCGGATACTCGGAGCCCTGGGACTTGTGGATCGTGACCGCGTAAGCCAGCTCCAGCTCCTCGCAGTTCGCGAACGAATAGATGACCTGCCGCCGGTCCTCGAATTCGACCGTCACGGTCTCGTCAAAGTGGCTGATGAAACGGATGACGCCGGTGTCGCCGTTGAACACGCCCGTGCCGCGCTCGGCCGCGAACCCCGTGCCGCTCGTCCATTCCAGCTGATAATCGTTCCGGATCTGCATGACCTTGTCGCCCTCGCGGAACAGGCCGAACGCGAACTGCTTCTCGGCCTTTCGCGGCGACGGCGGATTCAGCACCTCCTGCAGGACCTTGTTCAGGTTCTCGACGCCCAGGACGCCTTTCCGCATCGGCGTCAGCACCTGCAGCTCGCGCGTGTCCGCATGTGCGTAGCCCGGCAGTTTGTCCTTCAGCAGCGTGATCATCGCGCCCGTGATCGAAGCGGCATTGTCGCGCAGAATGAACAGGAAATCCTTCGAGCGCTTCGGCTCGACGGTCTGCCCTTCATTGATCAGATGGGCGTTCGTGACGATGTCCGACTCTTCCGACTGCCGGAAGATGTGCGACAGTTTCACGACCGGGAAGAAACCGGACGCGATCAGATCGTGGAGCACCTCGCCCGGGCCGACCGACGGGAGCTGGTCCACGTCGCCGACCATGATAAGGCGCATGCCGGGCACCATGGCCTTCAGCAGCGCGTGCATGACCGTGATGTCGACCATCGACATCTCGTCGACGATGACGACGTCCGCCTCCAGCGGCGTCTCCTCGTTCCGGCCGAACTTCGCACGGCCGAAGCTCTCCGGGTCGCCCGAGAGTTCGAGCATCCGGTGGATCGTCTGCGCCGTGTAGCCGGTCGCCTCCGTCATGCGCTTCGCGGCCCGCCCTGTCGGCGCGGCAAGCAGGATATCCAGCCCTTCGTTCAGGAAATACTTGATCATCGTATTGATCGTCGTCGTCTTCCCGGTGCCCGGGCCGCCCGTGACGATCGTAATGCCGTTCTTTACCGCCTCGAAGACGGCCTGCCGCTGCAGCGTGTCCAGTTCCGTCTCGGAAGCCTTTTCGATCCGTTTCAGGTTCCGCTCGATCTCTTCGTCCGTGACCGTCGCGTCGCTGATGTTCATGTCGTGCAGCATGCGCGCGCACTCCGCTTCCATCCGGAAGAACGCACGCGGATAGACCCGGTATTCGTAGCCGTATTTCCGCACCGTTACGCGCCTGTCGACGGCCAGGTCCTGCAGCAGATGGTCGAATTCCGAGATCTGCGTCTCCAGCAGCTGCTCGGTCTCCGAGAGCAGGACGTCCTTCGGCAGGAAGGTGTGACCGTTCCCGCCCGCCTGGGACAGCACGTACATCACGGCGCTGCGGATCCGGTATTCCGAATCCTGCGGGATGTTCATTTTCCGCGCGATCTCGTCGGCCGTTTTGAATCCGATGCCCGAGATGTCGTCCGCGAGCCTGTACGGATTCTCGCGGATGACGGTATAGAGCGAGGGCCCGTACTGCTTATAGATCCGGGCGGCCATGCCGAGCGAGATGCCGTATTGCTGCAGGAACAGCACCGCGTTCCGCACCTCGCGCTTTTCGAAGGTCTGCGCGGCAATGTCGATCGCGGTGCGCTCGGAGATGCCCTTGACCTCCGCCAGCCGCTCAGGCTCCTCTTCGATGATCCGGAAAGTGTCCTTGCCGAATTTCGCGACGATGCGCTTCGCGAGTGCCTTGCCGATGCCCTTGACGGCGCCGCTCCCGAGATACCGCTCCATCGCGGTCTCGTCCGACGGCGCGATGAACTCATAGCGGCTGACCTTCATCTGCTCGCCGTACAGCGGATGGACGACCATCTCCCCCTCGGCGCGGATGTACTCTCCTTCACCGACTGCGGGGAAGACGCCCGTCAGGACCGTCTCCTGATCTTCTGCTGCCAGCGTCAGCACCGTGTATCCGTTCTCCTCGTTGCGGTAGGACACCCGCGCGACGTACCCTTCCAGGATCTCCATCAAAAACCCCTTGATGCGCCTGATTTCCATACAAACAAGCGCACAAAAACCCTATAAATCAAGACAAGGCGAATGCTTCCACATCCGCCTTTGTCTCTTTCATCCGGCGTTTCCGTCAGTCCTCGGGAGAACCGCCGAAATCGCTCAGGAACTCAATGTATTTGCCGGTGCCGATCGCGACACAGTTCATCGGATCCTCGGCCACCATCGTATTGATGGAAACGCGCTCTTCCAGAAGCTTCTCCATGCCGTTCAGCAGGGATCCGCCGCCCGTCATGACGATGCCGCGGTCCGCGATGTCGGCCGCCAGCTCCGGCGGCGTCTTCTCCAGCACGGAGTGGACCATGTCCACGATCTTGTTCGCCGGCTCGGAAAGCGCCTCGAGCGTTTCGTCGGACGTCATCGTGATCGTCTTCGGAAGACCCGTCACGAGGTTCCGGCCGCGCACGTCGAGCGTCAGCTCCTCGTCGCGCGGATACACGGTGCCGATCTTGATCTTGATCTCTTCCGCCGTGCGCTCGCCGATCAGCAGGTTGTGCTTTCTGCGGACGTAACGGATGATCGCGTCGTCGAAATCGTCGCCCGCGACTTTGATGGAATCGGAAACGACGGTGCCGCCGAGCGAGATGACCGCGATGTCCGTCGTGCCGCCGCCGATGTCGACGATCATGTTCCCGCAGGGCTTCGCAATGTCGATGCCCGCGCCGATCGCCGCCGCGACAGGCTCTTCGATGATGAAGACCTCGCGGGCGCCCGCATTGATCGTGGCGTCCTCAACAGCCTTGCGCTCGACTTCCGTGATATGAGAAGGCACGCAGACGGAGATCCGCGGACGGCGGAACGTATGCTTACCCAATGCTTTCTGAATGAAATAACGGATCATCTTCTCGGTGATCGTATAGTCGGAAATGACGCCCTGGCGCAGCGGACGGACCGCCTTGATGTTTCCGGGCGTTCTGCCGATCATGAGGCGGGCTTCTTCGCCGATCGCCTTGATCTCGTTCGTGTTCGTGTCATAAGCGACGACCGACGGCTCCTTCAGGACGACGCCTTTTCCGTTAATATATACCAAAATGCTCGCAGTACCCAGATCGATGCCGATGTCGGCGCTGTTCCCAAATAAACCCATAGCTGTACTACCTTTCCAAATCAGATGGTGCAAAAACGCTGAACAGAAAAATGATAAATCAAATCCTGCCGTTTGTCAATAGAGCGACGTCCTCCGGCGTCGTCACTTTGATGTTCCCGTAGCTGCCCATCGTGAGCTTCACGGGATAGGACGTGTACGTCTCCAAAACCGACGAATCGTCCGTGATGCCGCTGACCGGCGCCTGATAAAATGCTTCGTACCCTTCCATGAGGTGCGCCGTCAGAAAGCCCTGCGGCGTCTGGATCTCCCAGAGCGTCGTCCGGTCCAGCGTCTTTTCGACGAAGCCGTTTAAGTCGGCCTGCTTGACCGTATTCTTCTCGGGCACGGCGGCAACGGCTGCGCCGTACGCCTTCATGTCCTTGATGACGTTGAAGATGATGTCCGCCTTCACGTTGCAGCGCGCCGCGTCGTGCACGAGCACGTACTCGAAATCGCCGAGCGCCTGCAGGCATTTCAGTCCGGCATAGGCCGAATCATATCGCTCCTCTCCGCCCGCGCAGACCTGCACGCGGCCGTGGTAGCGGCTGCCAGAGAGTTCCTTTTCGACCTCGGCGACCCGCTCCTGCTGCGCGACGACGACGACCGTCGACACCATCGGCAGGAAGGCATCCACGCTGTGCATATACAACGGTTTCCCCTTAAGCGTCAGATACTGCTTCGGGACCGCAGTCCCCATGCGCTTTCCGCTGCCGGCTGCCAGAATGACTGCACCGATCATGAGCGGACCTCCTTTCTTACAGGATCAGTCCCGGCACGAGGTAGGCCAGGATGTCCATGATGATCGCCGCGGTCAGGATGCCGAGGAAGATCGCCAGCGACGCTTTCTTGATGTCGTACTCGAACAGAGACGCGATCAGCGAGCCTGTCCAGGCGCCGGTCCCCGGCAGCGGGATGCCGACGAAGAGCCAGAGGAACACGAACTGTCCGCGTTCGCGGCTCTTCTCCTTGTTCGCCGCCTTCCGCTCGAGATAGTCCACGAACCGCGTCATCAGGTTTTTCTCCTTCATCCACGCGAAGATCCGCCGGATGAACAGCAGGATGAACGGGATCGGGATGATGTTGCCGATGATGCAGAAAATGTTGCACGATAACAGCGACATGTTCAGGAGCCTGCCGACGACGATGCCGCCGCGCAGCTCGATCAGCGGGATCATGGACACCAGCGTCACAAAGAGTTCCTTCGGCATCCACGTGCCCAGCGAATTTTCATACCAGCTTGCAATTGCTTCCATAAAAAACAGATTTCCTTACACAAAGTGCGCAGTGCCGGGATCCGCGGCAGGACCGGTAGTCCGCCTGACCGGAGCCGCTCCGCCCTTACAGTCTTTCGCCCAGCTTCAGGTTCGGGACCGCGTTCAGGTGCCAGTCGGCACGCACGCCCTTCAGATATTCGTAATAAGCGGCGCAGCCGATCATCGCCGCGTTGTCCGTGCAGAGGACCGGCGAAGGCGCGTAGAACGAAACGCCGCGCTTTTCACAGGCTTCCTGCAGAGAGGCGCGCAGCGCCGAGTTCGACGCCACGCCGCCCGCGACCGCGAAATGCCGGTAGCCCTTCTCTTCGACGAAGGCCATGGACTTCTCGGTCAGCACGTCGACGACCGCCTTCTGGAAGGAGGCAGCCAGGTCGGCTTCGCGCACCGGCAGACCCTGCATCCGCGCGTGATTCAGGTAATTCAGCACGGCCGATTTCAGGCCGGAAAAGCTGAAGTCGTACGGTGCGCCTTCGACGTTCGCCTTCGGGAAGACGATCGCGTCAGGATTCCCTTCCTTCGCTTTTTTATCGATCTTCGGACCGCCCGGATAGCCCAGGCCGATCGCGCGCGCGACCTTGTCGAAGGCTTCGCCCGCCGCGTCGTCCCGCGTCCTGCCGACGATGCGGAAGACGCCGTAGTCCAGCACCTCCACAAGATGCGTGTGTCCGCCCGACACGACGAGGCAGGCAAACGGCGGCGCCAGGTCGGGATGCGAGATGAAGTTCGCCGCGACGTGTCCCTCGATATGGTGCACGGGGATCAGCGGCTTGCCCGACGCGAACGCGACCGCCTTCGCGGCCGACACGCCCACGAGCAGCGCGCCGACGAGACCCGGGCCGTACGTCACGGCCACGGCGTCGATGTCCTGCAGCGTCATGCCCGCGTCCTTCAGCGCTTCCTGCATGACCGGGACGATCTTCTCGACATGTTTCCGCGAGGCGATCTCCGGCACCACGCCGCCGTACAGCGTGTGCAGCGCGATCTGCGAAGAGATCACGTTCGACAAAACGCTGCGGCCGTTTTTCACGACTGCCGCAGCTGTTTCGTCACATGAACTTTCGATCGCCAGAATCGTAACGTCCTGCATTTACAATAACGTCCTCAAATGCTCCGTGTATTCCCGGATGTCCTTGAAAATGAGATCCGGCCGGAAATCGCTCTCCTCCACGTCCTGCATCGTCCCTTCGCCCGACAGCACGAAACAGGTCGTGATGCCGGCGTTGTAGCCCGAGCGGATATCCGTATAGAGACGGTCTCCGAAAATGATGGCTTCTTCCTTCGAGAAACCGGACAGCGCGACGGCAAGGTCGATCATTTCCGGCTGCGGCTTTCCGATGAACTGCGGACGCCGCTTCGTCGCGTGCCACAGGGCTTCGGCGATCGAGCCGCAGTCCGGCACGTAGCCGTATTCGGTCGGGCAGACCCAGTCCGGGTTCGTCGCGATGTAGTCGACGCCCTCGCGGATCAGGATCTGGCTCGCGTCGTCGAGTTTTTTGTACGTCAGCTCGGTGTCGTAGCCCATGCACAGGCAGTCGATGCCGTCCTCGACGTCCTCAACGACCGGCAGGCCCGCGGCCGACAGCTGCTCCTTGAAGGAACGCGTCCCGAGCGCATAGATCTTCCGGTAGTTCCGGGGCTTTAAAAACTGGATCGTCGCGTTCGTGGAGGTGTAGAAATCTTCCTCCGTCGTTTCGATGCCCAGCCGCGCCATCTTCTCGACGTACTTATCCACGGACTTCGAGGAATTGTTCGTCAGGAACATATAGCGTCCGCCGATGTCCCGGATCATCTTCAGGAAGTCCTTCGTGCCCTCGAACAGCTGCTCGCCGAGATACAGCGTGCCGTCCATGTCCAGCAGATAGATGCGTTTCTTCGTCAGGTCGGTCATCAGTCGATATTCTCCGTCGCGACCACGTTCGCGCCGAACACGTCCGGAAGCAGGACATCGCCGATGTGCACCGGCGTTTCGATGCGGAGGCCGTTGATCAGCTGCATGCATTCGAACATTTTTTCCTTCGGAATGACGTTGTCGGTCTTGACCGCGCAGGGCAGGCCGTTCACGGTACGGACCGTCGAGGTGACGGTGCGCATCGGATGCGTGCACTCATTCTCCGCGTAGACCGCGCCGCGCGGGCAGGTATTCCCCGTCACGGACACGACTTTGCCTTCTTCGATCGTCACGACCAGACGGCAGCCCATCGGGCAGGTGATGCAAGTCAATTCTCTAACCATGTCAGGCCTCCTCCAATACGAGTTTCAGGGCTTTCACGCCGTCAAACATCGCCTTCTTCAGGTTGATGGTCTCCATCTCGCCGGGCGCGCATTTGCGCTTCTTCACGGAATAGACCTCCCGCTCGCCGTCCAGCACGCGGATCACGACGTTGCGGTACTCGTTCGCGACGCGGAAGTAGACGCGCACGTCCTTCTCTTCCGTGATGCGCTGCGGGACCGAATAACGGATCTTGCCGTCGGTCGTGATCGGGATGTCGACGGTCTTCAGCTGCTCGCCCTTGATGTAGGCCGCGGCCGCCTTGCCGGCGATCTCGGCTTCCTCGGACACGTAGTCGACGAGATCATGGACGTGCAGGACGTTGCCGCAGGCGAAGATGCCGTCGATCAGCGTCTCGCGGTTCTGGTCTACGACAGCACCCGAGGTGACCGGGTCCAGCGTGACGCCCGCCGTCTTCGACAGCTCGTTCTCCGGGATCAGGCCGCAGGAAAGCAGCAGCGTGTCGCACGGAATGAACTGACGCGTCTCGGGCTTCTGCCGGCGGTTCTCGTCGACCTCGGCGATCGTGACGCCGGTCAGGCGCTCCTTGCCGTGGATCTGGACGACCGTGTGCGACAGCAGCAGCGGAATGTCGAAATCGTGCAGGCACTGCTCGATGTTCCGCGCGAGGCCGCCGCTGTACGGCATCAGCTCGCAGACCGCCTTGACCTTCGCGCCCTCCAGCGTCATGCGGCGCGCCATGATGAGGCCGATGTCGCCGGAGCCGAGGATCACGACTTCCTTGCCGGGCATGTAGCCCTTGCGGTTCACGAACTTCTGCGCCGTGCCCGCCGTATAGATGCCGGACGGACGCGAGCCCGCCGTGTTCAGGGCGCCGCGCGGACGCTCTCTGCAGCCCATGGCCAGGATGATCGCCTTGGCTTGGATCTGGAAGATGCCGTCCTCTTCGTTCGTCGCCGTGATCACGCGGTCCTCGGTGATGTCCAGGACCATCGTTTTCAGTTTATAGGGGATCTGAAGCTTCTGCACCTGCTCTTCATAGCGCCATGCGTATTCAGGGCCGGTCAGCTCCACGCCGAAGCGGTGGAGGCCGAAGCCGTTGTGGATGCACTGCTGCAGGATGCCGCCGAGTTTCTCGTCTCTTTCCAGGATCAGGATGTCACGGATGCCGCTTTCGTATGCCGCGACCGCCGCGCTCATGCCCGCCGGGCCGCCGCCGATGATTACAAGATCAGTCATGATTCTTCCTCCTTCGTCCGGCCGATGTTGATATACGAGCCCTTGCCGAACTTCGTGACCGCTTCGTACGGGATGTTCAGTTCCCTGGCGAGCAGTTCGATCACATACGGCGAGCAGAAGCCGCCCTGGCATCTGCCCATCTGCGCGCGGGTGCGGCGCTTGACGCCGTCCAGGTCGGTCGCCTTCGGGTTCGTGCGGATCGCTTCGAGGATCTCGCCCTCGGTGACGGTCTCGCAGCGGCAGATCACGCGGCCGTAGGCCGGATCCTGCCGGATCGCTTCGTTCTTTTCTTCAAGCGTCGCGTCCTTGAACCAGGTCATGGACTTGCGGACCGGGTTGAAGTCCGGCTTTTCGGTCAGGGCGATGCCCTGCTCCTTCAGCATGTCCAGGATGTACAGCGCGATCGCAGGCGCGCTGGAGAGGCCCGGAGACTCGATGCCGGCCGCGTTGACGAAGCCGTGCACCGGCGAGGTGATGATCAAGTCGCCCGTCGAGCCGACCGCGCGG
>JAGDBR010000175.1 GCA_017958935.1 Lachnospiraceae bacterium
AAGGAGGAAGCAGCGATGAAGATCTGCGGTCTTGTAGCCGAGTACAATCCCTTCCATAACGGGCATGTCCATCATATGCAGGAGGCCCGCAAAGCGACCGGATGCGATTATCTGATCGTCGTCATGTCGGGCGACTATGTGCAGCGCGGCACGCCCGCCGTCATCGACAAGTACGAGCGGTGCGCGATGGCGCTGAATTCCGGCGCGGATCTCGTCCTTGAGATCCCTACCCTGTTCTCGACGGCCTCCGCCGAGATCTTCGCGACAGCCGCCGTCAACCTGCTGACGCAGTTAGGCTGCGTCGATTCGATCTGCTTCGGCACGGAGCTCGGCGAGCTCGAGCCGCTGAACCTGATCGCCGGCGTCCTGAACCACGAGCCCACGGAAGTCTCCGTACGGATCCGCGAGAATCTGCGCGAAGGCATGCATTACGCAAAAGCCCGTTCCGACGCGCTCGTCCGCTATTTCGACGGCCGGATCCCGGATCTTGAGCATGTGCTCGAGACCTCGAACAACATCCTCGGCATCGAATACCTGCGCGCGATCGACCGTCTTCATTCCTCGCTGACGCCCTATACGATCAAGCGCTGGACGACCGAATTCCATTCGAAACGCACCTACGAGGATACCGCCTCCGCGACCGCGCTCCGCTCGATGCTCTACGAAGAAGGCCTCGAGCAGATCGTTCCCTACGTCCCGGCGTACGTCGCGCGCGAATTCTCGATGAAATACGGCCTGACGACGCCGATCCGCGCGAACGATTTCTCGCAGATCCTGCAGTATCTTCTGGAGCGCGACCGCGACCGCCTGACGGAATATCTGGATTTCTCGCCGGAGCTTGCGGAGCGTGTGAACAACCTGCTCCCCGACGTCTACCAGTTCAAGGAGTGGTCCTCGGCCATGAAGTCGAAGAACGTCACGCACACGCGGATCAACCGCGCCCTGCTCCACGTCATCCTCGGCATCCGGGAGACCGATCTGGAGGCGTACAAGGACGAAGACTACTGCATGTACGCGCGCGTGCTGGGCTTCAGGAAGGAATCCACGGCGCTGCTGACCGAGATCTCGAAGTCCACGCCGCTCCCGATGATCACGAAGATGGCGAGCGCGAAGTCGATCCTCTCGCCGAAGGCGCTCCGGCTCCTGCAGTTCGACATCACGGGCGCGAACACCTACCGGAACGTCGTCTACCAGAAATACGGCACACTGCTGAAGGACGAGTTCACGAACGGCCTCGTCATGGATTATGATTAACGGAACGTACGTCATCGGCGTCGCAGGCGGCGTCGGGGCGGGAAAAAGCACGGTCTTAAGCTATATAACGGCTCGTTACAGGGTCGAAACGATCCTCGCCGATGAAACAGGCCGGGAACTGATGGAGCCCGGGAAATCGGTCTATTTCGCGCTGAAAGAGGTCTACGGGGACGCTGTCCTGAACGAAGAAGGACGGATCGACACCGCGAAGCTCTCTTCCATCGTCTTCTCAGGACCCGAAGAACAGAAGAAAGTCAACGGGCTCGAGCATCCGCTGATCAAGTCCGAGATCGAATGGCGGATCGGCAGGTCTAAGGCGGATGTCGTGTTCATCGAAGCCGCGCTGCTCATCGAAGGCGGGCTCACCGAGATCTGCGACGAAGTCTGGCTCGTTACGGCGAAGAAGGATGTGCGCATCGCAAGGCTCATGGAGAGCCGCGGGTATACGAAGGAGCGCTGCGAGCAGATCATCGCCCTGCAGCTGTCCGACGACGAGATGAAGAAATATGCCGCGGTCCTGATCGACAACAGCGGCGGGACGGCTGCCATGAGGCGCGCCGTGGACTACCACATGGACGTGCTCGCATCGGACCTGAAAAAGGACCTGAACAGATACTGAAACCCCAAAAAGAAACGCCTCCCTGAACGGGAGGCGTTTTCATGTCTTCTCTTCTACAGTTCGAAGATCTCCGACGGCGCGTAGCGCGACGCGGCTTCGATCCGGAAATCCGTGTCCCTGTACGGGCCGGGATCGTCGTTGATCGCCTGCTTCACGGTCATCAGCGCAAGCTCCGGCAGATTGTTCTCTTCCGAGATGTGGCCGAGCAGGATGAACTTCAGGTCCGGGTGCAGGATCTTCGTCACAAGCGACGCGCACCTGTCGTTCGACAGATGGCCGTAGTCGCCGAGGATCCGGCGCTTCAGCACGTACGGATACGGGCCGACTTCGAGCATCTTCGTGTCATGGTTCGATTCGACGAGGATGCCGTCCAGGCGCTGCAGGGCTTCCACGGTCCTGTCGTCGTAGGACCCGAGGTCCGTCAGCACCGCGACGCTGCAGCGCGCGGCATCGAAGCGGTAGCCGCAGGAGCCGGCCGAATCGTGCTTCGTCGCGATCGGCAGGATGTTTGTACGGCCGAGCCGGAACGGTTCCCAGACGTTCACCGTATGATAGCATTCCGCGGGGATCGCCTGTTCCCGGTCCGTCGCGCGGATCTCCGCGAGCGTCTCGGCCGTCCCGTAGAACGGCGTCCGGAAATGCTTCAGGAACACCTGCAGGCCGCGGACGTGGTCGCCGTGCGCGTGCGTGACGAGGATGCCCGTCAGTTCCTCCGGCAGAACGCCGAGATCCTGAAGCCCTTCCTTCACGGACTTCGCGGAAATGCCCGCGTCCACGAGGAACCGGTCCTCTCCTTCTTCAATAAATACGCAGTTTCCGTTCGAGCCGGAAGCGATCGTCCGAAATCTCATATCCCCTCTTTACTTCGTATCGTACAGGCTGTACCCCGCGTGCGCTTCCGCGATCAGCGGCACCGACAGCGCCATGACGTTCTGCATCTCGCGCACCAGGATCGCGGCAGCCTTTTTCTGTTCGTCCGCGGGCGCTTCCAGTACGAGCTCGTCATGGATCTGCAGGACGATCTTCGTCCGCAGGCCTTCGTCCTTCAGCGCCTGTTCGACCCGGATCATCGCCAGCTTCATGATGTCGGCGGCGGACCCCTGGATCGGCGAATTCATCGCGACGCGTTCGCCGAACGCGCGCTGATTGAAATTGACGCTCGAAAGCTCCGGGATCGGGCGCACGCGGTTCATGATCGTCGTGACGTATCCGTTCTCCTTCGCGAACGCGACCTGGGCGTCCAGGTAGGCCTTGATGCCCGGATAGGACGCGAAATAGTTCTCCATGTACTGCTTCGCTTCCTGGATCGTGATCGACAGGCCGTCCGCGAGCGAGAACGCAGACATGCCGTAAATGATGCCGAAATTGACGACCTTCGCGCTGCGGCGCATCTCCGGCGTCACGTCCGCAAGCGGCACGCCGAACACCTGGGACGCGGTCAGCGCGTGGATGTCTTCCGCGGAATTATAAGCTTCGATCAGTTCCTTGTCTTTCGACAAATGCGCGAGGATGCGCAGCTCGATCTGCGAATAGTCCGCGTCGATGAACACGCAGCCGTCCTTCGGCACGAAGACCTTGCGGATCCTGCGGCCGAGTTCCAGGCGCGCCGGGATGTTCTGCAGGTTCGGGTTCGTCGAGGAGATCCGGCCGGTCGCCGTGATCGTCTGGTTGAAATTACAGTGGATCCGGCCGTCGTTGGCGATGTAGTTCTGCAGCCCTTCCGCGTAGGTCGAGCGCAGTTTGCTGTAGGTCCTGTATTCGAGGACCTTCGATACGACCGGGTAATCCGGCGCGAGCTTCTCGAGGATGTCGGCGGCGGTCGAATATGTCCCTTTCTTTTTCTGATAGGTCGGAAGGCCCAGCTTTTCGAAGAGGATCACGGCCAGCTGCTTCGGGGAGTTGATGTTGAACCGTTCGCCGGCCAATGCGAAGATCTCCTCTTCCAACTGATCGACGTGCTCCTTCAGCTCCGCCGAATAGGCTTTCAGCGCTTCGCGGTCCGTCCGGATGCCTTCGTCCTCCATGCGGGAAAGGCAGCCCATGAC
>JAGDBR010000176.1 GCA_017958935.1 Lachnospiraceae bacterium
CTGCAGACTTTTTCCAGGATGTGCTCTATGAGCACCGCGGTCTTTCCGCTCCCTGCCGCAGCCGATACCAAGAGGTTTCCTTTCCGGGCATTGATGACCGCCTTCTGCTCGTCTGTCCATTTTTCGCCGCTTTGCTGTCCGCTCATATCACACCTCCTTTCCCGCCGTTGTATCCGGTCCGTTGCTGCTGTCTGCGTTTGGCGAGACACTCTCCCCTGCATTCAGGAGATCCTCCCGCGTCTTTGCCGTCATTTCCATTTCCTGATGGCCGGGAATGCGCGCATGATGTCCGCAGACCGCCTTATATGCGCAGTATGTGCAGCCGTCGGCAGGCTTCGCGGCAATGCTGCCGCTGCTGATCTCCTCCGACAGCAGCTTTGCCTTATGTACCGCATACTCCGCGATCCGATCGAGTTCTTCTCCGCTGAAAGAGTTGTTTTTGCCGTTTTTATGCAGCAGGCCTTTTGTCGTTAATGCGAGATGATTGGCGACCGTGGAACTATTTCCCAAGCCCATTTGACTGTCCGTCATGGAAAGGGCGCTGTCTTCAATGTTCGTAAAGCCCTCTAAACGCATATTTTGCAGGATGGCGCCCTCAATGTCTCCTGTCGTTCTGACTTTCTTCTGCTTATCAAGGTCAACCGCCTTGTCCTGCATAATATAATAATAAACGCCTGCGGGTACGATTTCTTTTCCCGGCGCTCTTTCCTTCAGATGTTCCTCCGCAGCTCTTAAATAAAGCAGAAGCTGCAGCTGAAGACCGTAATAGATTTTTGTGAAATCAAGGACTTTGTTGCCGGTCTTATAATCGATGACCCGCACATAGATCTTTCCGTCGTTTTCGCCTGAATCGATGCGGTCGATCCGGCCTTTAAGGGACAGCATCACGCCGTCGGAAAGCGGCAGCGCAAAAGCCTTCAGTTTCCGGCTGTTGAACGGCACTTCGGTTTCCGTGTCTGTGAAGCCGCCTACTTTCCATTGATGCTGCAGCGTCTTCAAGGAGCGGTCTGTAACTTGCTCGACCCGGGATATCATGTACCGGTTCCGGTTTGAACTGCTGAACACGTCCGTGTCTTCGTTTTCAAGCACAATTCCTACACTCTTTTGGACATATTTCATCCGATCACAGTCAGACAGCTCCGCCCAGTTCCGTTCCTCTTTTTTGGTAATATCAAAGAACGCTTTTACGCTGTTATGGAACAGGGTGCCGAAGTCGCGGATATCTGCTTCGTAACGCTTCTGTTCCTGCAGGCAAATGCCGTAATCCAGAAAATGCTTGTATGGACAGCTTGCGTAGTTCTCCAGCCGTGAGACCGAATCTTCAAGTACTTCGCCGTACAGTTCCCGGGCAATGGCTTTATCTAACGGAGCCGCATCATAGCGATAGAATGCGCCCTCCAGGATGTTCTTCGCCCGTTCTCTGTCTTCGCCGAATGCCCAGGCATAATGCGAAGCAAGCGTTTCGATCCGCATAATCGCTTTCGCCTGTTCTTCGCCGCGAAGCGCCTCCGTGTCATTCTTCCCTTCCGCGTCGGCGCGGCGGTACTCCCGGAGCTCCTCCGCGAGCAGCCGGTAGACGGCCGGCTTCGTCGAGAGCAGGGCATCGCGCGGGGCGAACTTTTCGGCGCGGAGCGCCGTTTCGGCGGGTCTGCCGTCAGGCGTCCCGGGGCCCTTGAACACGGAGAGCAGTTCGCTGACCGCGAAGCCCGGCGTCAGGGAACTGCCGTCGTCACCCGTCAATGAATAAGACACCGTCAGCGTTTCCGACGGCAATGTCATCAGTAAGTACAGATAAAAGTGCGACTGGAAGGTCTCTTCCTTCGCGGTGTCGGCAAGCTTCAGGCCCTGTCCGCCCGCATCCTTTTCGATCTCCGCCAGCATCTCCCGGTCATGGTCGGTCAGGAGGCCGGCCCCGTCGCCGATGCGCGGGAGCAGGCCTTCGTTCGCGCCGAGCACGAACAGCTTTTTGATGCCGGTCAGGCGGGTCCGCATCAGATCGCCGACCACCAGCCGGTCCTTCGTCGGGGGCGCGAGCCGCAGCCCGGTCCCCGCGATGCCCGTGGCGAGGATGTCCGCGAATTCCTCATTCGTCAGCGTTTCGCCGCCGAGGATGCCTTCGATCTCCGTCAAAAGCTCCGACAGCAGCTCCGGCGCCGCCGCGTATTCGCGCGCCGTCTCGCCCTCGGCTTCCGCCGCAAGCGCTGCCATGCCTTCCTCCGCGTTCAGCACGCTCAGGCAGGCGCGCAAAGCGTCCAGCTTCTCGCTGACGGTCCCGGCTGCCTTGAAGGCGCCGGCAAAGGCAAGGAACGGCCCGAACACCGCTTCCCGGACGCGGTTCAGCTCCGGCAGGCGGCTATCGTCAAAGCCCTTGTACCTGCCCGTCCATTCTTTTTCATAGGCGCTTTTTCCGCGGAGGCCGCGCGCCAGCGCGTAATTCTCCGCTTCCAGCAGCTGCTCGCGCGTGCAGAGATCCGCCGCCCATTTCAGGACCAGCGGGTCCTTCAGGAGGCTGAAGACGTCGCGGAAATCGAAGTCGTTCTTCACGAGGACCGGCAGGCCCTTGACGAGCAGGAACAGCGGGTCGTTCAGCAATTCCTTCGTGCTGTCGATGAAGTACGGGATGCCCGCCTCGTTGAACTGCGCCTCGATCTCCTCGCGGAAGCCCTCGGGGTCGCCCGTCACGACGGCAATGTCTTTGTAGCGGTACGGGCGCGTGCCCGCGCCGTTTTCCGTGGCCTCTCCTGCCCCGGCTTCTCCCGCCGCGCCGTCCTCCCGGATCGCTGCGAGGATCTGCGACAGGGCGATCGCGACTTCTTCCTTTTTATCCTTCGCCCGGTAGATCCGGACGTTCCGGTGCTCTTCGACGGCCGCCGCGTCTTCTTCCGTCGGCTGCGGCTTCGGATAGCGGAACAGCGCCCGCTCGAGCTGCCGGATCTCGGGCGAGACCGCACGCGGACCTGCCGCGTCCGGCTCCCCGCTGCCGTCCCCGGCGCCTTCCAAAAGCCCCGGCTCCGCCGCGAAGATCTCCTCCGCCTTCAGGTTATGCGCTTCCCCGAGCTTTGCGGTTTCTTCCGTCATATGCGCGGACATGTAGAACAGATCGTCCTTCCGGCGGTTCTCCCGAAGCGACGTCCCGGTCCCGAGCGTCACGCCCAGGACCACGCCCGCGCCATGCTCCAGCAGCGCGTCAATGACCTTGTACTGCGGATGCGTGAAGCCCGTGTATCCGTCCAGCACGAAGACCGTTTCCTTCACCGGCGCCCAGTCGTTGATAACCGACGAAAGCAGCGTCAGCTTCTCCTCGGACAGCGCATAGTTCTCATGAAGCAGCGAAAGATACGCTTTGTAGATGACGTGGATGTCCTTCAGCTTCTGCTTCAGTCCCGGCTCCGTGACCTTTTCGGCGCTCTCTTCGAGCGTCTTTTCGTCCACATTGTACTGGGACAGCTCGGACATCACGGATTTCAGTTCTTCCAGGAAGCCGATCCGCCGCGC
Organism: Lachnospiraceae bacterium; assembly: GCA_017958935.1. The sequence goes on from JAGDBR010000176.1 coordinate 3,496, forward strand.
CTTGCCCTTCAGCCGGACGAGCTCGCCCTCATGGCGGGACACGGTCAGTTTGAGCAGCATCAGCTTGCCGTTCTCGGACAGGACGTTCTTCGTGTTCACCTTCATCTCGTCGAACACGCGGTGCGACAGGCGGTTGAACGTCAGGACGTCGATGTTGAACAGCGCATGGCGCGGATGCAGGTCGATCAGCGCCTGCTGCGTCGTCAGGCTCGCCTGCTCCGGCACGAGCAGGATGTACTGGCGCTCCGGATGCGCTTCCGCCTCCCGGACGACCAGCCGGTAGATCTTTTCGGTTTTGTCGGAAATACTGCTGCCAATGATGAATCGGAGGCCCATCTTTTCCTTCTCCAAGTGTCTTTATTTCACGGGCCGGGCGTATTTGTACTCGCCCGGGATGTAGCGGATGCGGAGCTTTTCGCCCTGCCGGAACTCCTGCACCGAGTTCATGCTCATCACGCTCTCGTGCAGTTCGCCTTTCTCATCCCTGTATTCCACGTACGTGGTATAGGTGTCGCCGGAATCCGCGCTACAGTCGTGTTCGACCCTCGTCACGACGCCGTCCGCCGTGATCCCTTCACGGTCGATCCGCTTCGCCTTTTTCATCATATGGACGACATAGATCATGAACACCAGCAGAAAAGCGGCGCCGATGACCCATTCGAAATTCTGTGTCAGAAACTCTTTCATGATCGTTTTCCCCTTTGCTTCGGCCGGCGCTGCGCGGACAGTCCCGCCGCATACCGTACCGATTTTATTATACCCTATCGCCGGCCGATTATCAATCGGACGCGTCTTCGTTTTCCGGTCCCGCAGCCCGGCTTTCCGCGGTCTGCAGCTCCGTTTTCCGCAGCCCTGCGCTTCGTTTTCCGGCAGCGCCGCTTTCGCCGAAGGTCCTGATGACAAAACGGCTTGTCCGTGCTATGATAATAAGCGGCCGGAAAGCCGGCCGCACATGAAAACAGCCGGGGATCCCCGGCGAAAAACGGCCGGCCATTCCCGGCAGAGCAAAGCAAGAGGTATACGATATGTACAGGTATAAAACGTTCGGGACCTGCGCCCGCGCGATCGAACTTGAAGTGGACGGAAACAAGGTCCGGCAGGTGCGCTTCATCGGCGGCTGCATGGGGAACACCCAGGGCGTCGCGGCCCTCGTGCAGGGCATGGAGGTCGACGAGGCGATCCGCCGCCTGAAAGGCATTCAGTGCGGGAATAAGGGCACGTCCTGCCCGGACCAGCTCGCCCGCGCACTGGAAGAATACAAGACCCGGGCGGTCATGGCATGAGCCCGCGCATCGTGCTGACCGGCGGCGGCACCGCCGGCCATGTGACCCCGAATCTCGCGCTGCTGCCGGGCCTCCGCGCGCGCGGCTTCGAGATCCTGTACATCGGGTCGCTCGAAGGCATTGAAAAAGGACTGATGGAGCAGGCCGGGGTCGAATACCGCGGCATCCCGACGGGCAAGTTCCGCCGCTACAGCGGCGTCGCGACGATCCGGAAGGCCGGGAACATCTTCCAGGGCTTCTATGAGGCCGCGAAGGAGCGGCGCGAGGTCGACCGGCTGAACCGGAAAGACCTCGGGAACGTCGCGAAGGGCCGCGAGGAAGCACTGGCGCTGATCCGCGATTTCGCGCCGGACATCGTCTTTTCGAAGGGCGGATACGTCTCCGTTCCGGTCGTGTCGGCCGCGCACAAGCTCGGCATCCCGGCGATCATCCACGAATCCGACATGACGCCTGGTCTCGCGAACCGGCTGGTCTTCCGCTACGCGGAGAAGATCTGCTGCAATTTCCCGGAGACGCTTTCGTTCCTGCCGCGCGAAAAGGGCATCCTTTCGGGCTCCCCGATCCGGGACGAGCTGCGCTCGGGCAGCCGCGAAAAAGGGCTTGAATTCGCCGGTTTCAGCGGCGAGAAGCCGGTCCTTTTGATGATCGGCGGCTCCATGGGCGCGCGGAAGCTGAACGACGCCCTCCGGAAGGCGCTCGACAGCCTCCTCCCCGATTTCGACGTCATCCATCTGTGCGGCAAGGGCAATCTCGACGAGACCCTTGCCGGCCGTGCGGGCTACGTACAATATGAGTACATCAGCGAAGAGCTGAAGGACCTGTTCGCGGCCGCGGACATCGTTTTTTCGCGCGCCGGGGCCAATGCGATCTGCGAGCTCCTCGCGCTGAAGAAACCGAACCTGCTGGTCCCGCTGTCGAAGGCGGCGAGCCGCGGCGACCAGATCCTGAACGCCCGTTCGTTCGAAAAGCAGGGATTTTCGATGGTCATCGAGGAAGAGCAGCTGACGCCTGCCGTCCTCTCGGACGCGCTGCACCGGCTTTATGAGACCCGCGCGCAGTATGTGACCGCGATGGAGCAGAGCGCGCAGCAAAGCGGCGTCGACGTGATCCTCGGGCTTATCGACGGGCTGACGAAACGTGAAGGCGCTGCCGGCATCGGTGAATGACGGATCTTGCAAAGCGTGCCGCAAAGGCCGTCACTGTGCGGGATCTGTAAGGTTTTTGTATGAATTTACAAAAAAGCATTGAATAAAACAGGGGGGTGTATAATAGGATCAGAAGGACAGAACTGTTCACGTTGAGGGGGCATAATGATGGAACAGACATTTTTTTACCTGTGGGACCTGATGGGTTTCGGCCTCGGCGGATGGAAAATGTATCTGTGGATGGCCCTGATCCTGGCGGCAATGCTCCTGCCTGCGGACCTGCTCTCCCTTCTGATCCTGCGTTCGATCGGCTATGATACGAAAAGCAGGGAGAAGGTCTCTTTCCTGATCGAGATCTATACGGCATGGTTGTTCGGCTGCGGTCTGGCATCCATCGTCGCGCACGCGGCGATCGGCATTCAAGCCGGAGAAGCCCTGCCTTGGATGCCCTACTGGGGGATCCTGATCGCCGCCGTTTGCGGCATCGCGCTCAGTGCCTTGCTCCTGCTTGTGGAGCTCGCTTATTCCAGGCGGCTGAGTGAGGCCTTCACGGCGGAAGAAAAGAAGAAGCTCCGCTTCAGCCTGCTGCTCGGCTGTCCATGGTTCCTGCTGCTGCCGGTGCGCATCCCGCTCTGATGCGCACACACCGCTTTGATGCAGCATATCCCGGCCTGACGCGGTGCATACGGTTCTGATATAAGACCCCCGGGGATCCGATCCATGATCCGGTTCCCGGGGGTCTTCGCGTCTGCCTTTATGAATAAGGTCTCATTCCGTCAGCGTCTTCAGCACATTGTCCAGCTCCTCGCCCGTCGGCTGTGTCGGCGTCCAGGTGATGAACTTCTTCCCGTCGTCGTAACGCGGGATCACATGGATATGCAGGTGCTTCACGGTCTGTCCGGCCGCCTCGCGGTTGTTCTGGACGACGTTGAAGCCCTTTGCGCCGAGTTTCTCCATTTGCAGTGCGCCCAGTTTCTTCGCGACCATCAGCAGGTGTCCCGCGGTCTTCTTGTCCAGCTGCAGCAGGTCGTCGTAATGCCGCCGCGGCAGGATCAGCGTATGGCCGGGCGTGGCCGGGCTGATGTCCAGCGTCGCGATGCAGACGTCGTCCTCATAGACGCGCCGGCTCGGGATCTTACCTTCCAGGATCATGCAGAAAATGCAGTTGTCCATCTTTTCTCTCCTTTTCATACAAAAGCGCTTCGAGCAGCCCGCTTTTCAGTCCGTTATTTCGTCCCTATCGTCAGGGAAGCCAGATACAGGAACAGTCCGGTCAGCAGCAGGTTCACGGCCGTGACCGCAAGCGCCGCCACCCAGGGAAGGCCCATCGGCATCAGCAGGATGATCAGCAGTGCGTCCGGCACGAGGCCGAAATAAATGAACAGCACCTGCGCCATCTGCTTGATGAGCTTGCCCGCGTTCACGCCGGCCGACATATCGATGAACGCGCCGACCGTCGTCGCGTATGCGGTGACGCTGAGGGTCACCGGCAGCCAGAGCAGTCCTTCGAACAGC
>JAGDBR010000177.1 GCA_017958935.1 Lachnospiraceae bacterium
CTACCGCGCCGTCCACGTGAATGACGTTCGGGTCCTCGAAGCAGCGCACGACATGCACGATCGCATCTACCTCGCGGATGTTCGCAAGGAACTGGTTCCCGAGGCCTTCGCCCTTCGACGCGCCCTTGACGAGACCGGCGATGTCCACGAACTCGATCACGGCCGGGACCGTGGAACGGGAGTGGTACAGGTCGGTCAGCAGCTGCAGGCGGTGATCCGGAACGGCGACGACGCCGACGTTCGGATCGATCGTGCAGAACGGATAATTCGCGGCTTCAGCGCCCGCCTTCGTCAGCGAATTGAACAGGGTGCTTTTTCCGACGTTCGGCAATCCGACGATACCTAATTTCACTGAAGAAAACCTTCTTTCACATAATCCATTATATCTTACCACGGACCGTTCCGAAAAACAAGTAAAAACTGACCCTTTTCCTGCCCGCAAAAGACGGGGCAGGGCAGCCGCGGAAGGGCGGCCGCGAAGCCCGGAAGACCCGTCCCGGACAGCCGGGAAAAGGGGGCGTGAACGGCGGAACGGAGCCGCAGGGGAACAGACGTTCGAAACGATTGAAAACATTGAAAAATCTTCACTTTTTTTCAAAAAAACACTTGCAATTTTGTGGGGCAGGGGGTATATTAGTGGTACGAAAAGGCGAAAAATGGTTCTAAATGGTGTGAAGTGGTGAATTTCAGGCCCGAACACACCGAAAATGAAGGGACCGGAAAGGAGATGGACGCGATGTTCATGGGTACATACAGTCACACATTGGACGATAAAGGGCGTCTCATCATCCCTTCGAAGTTCCGCGAGGCGCTGGGCGAAGATTTCGTCCTGACGCAGGATCTGGACCACTGCCTGAGCATCTATCCGCAGAACGGATGGAAAACGCTCACGGCATCGCTTGAGACCATGCCGAGGATCTCTTCCGAGCTGGCAAGGCGTCTGCGCCGTTTCTATTTCGGCAACAGTTCCACGTGCGAACCCGACAAACAGGGCAGGATGCTGATCCCGGCCAACCTCCGGGATTACGCGGGACTCACGAAGGAAGTGACGCTCGTCGGCGTCGACGATCACATCGAGGTCTGGAACACCGAGACCTGGAACGCTTACAACGGATCGATCGACATCAACGACCTGGAAGCGGATCTGAAGAACCTGGACCTGTAAAGGAGAGGCCATGGCTTTTTCCCACAGACCGGTCCTTCTGAACGAGGCGGTCAACGGACTGAACATCCGGCCCGACGGCATTTATGTCGACGGTACGCTTGGCGGCGCCGGCCATTCCCTGGAGATCGTGAAGAAGCTGACCACGGGGCGTCTGATCGGGATCGATCAGGATGAAGACGCGATCCGTGCTGCGACGGAACGGCTGGCGCCATACGCGGACCGGGTAACGGTCGTCCGCGATAATTTTGAGAACATCCGCCGGGTCCTGGATGACCTGAATGTGGACAAAGTGGACGGGATCCTCCTGGACCTGGGCGTTTCCTCCCACCAGTTCGACGAAGCGGAGCGGGGGTTCTCCTACAGAACGGACGCGCCTCTCGACATGCGGATGGACCGGCAGAACGGCCTGACCGCGAAAGACATCGTCAACACCTACAGCGAACAGGAGCTGTACAGGATCATCCGTGATTACGGAGAAGAGCCGTTCGCAAAGAACATTGCCCGGCACATCGTGCAGTACCGGAACCAGGAGCCGGTCACGACCACTTTCCAGCTGGTCGACATCATCAAATCGGCAATTCCGGCGAAGATAAGAGCAAAAGGCGGACATCCCGCCAAACAGACATTCCAGGCCATCCGGATCGAGTGCAACCGTGAATTGGATGTGCTGCAAACTTTTTTAAGGGTGATGGCGGATGCGCTCAATGAGAGCGGGCGCATCGCCATCATCACTTTCCACTCCCTGGAAGACCGCATCGTCAAGAATGCGTTCAGGACATTTGAGAATCCGTGCACATGTCCGAAGAATCTTCCCTGTGTCTGCGGCAAGAAGCCGCTGGGGCGGGTGATCACCCGCAGACCGATCCTCCCGTCAGAAGAGGAAATGAACGAGAATCCGAGATCGAAGAGCGCAAAGCTCAGGATCTTCGAGAAGTGTGAAGGCAAGTGACCATGGCTGAGATCCTTTTGGAAAAAATCAGAACTTCCGAAGCGCGCGGCGCGTATGCGGCAGGCTCTGCGGCGGTGCAGTATGAGCCGGAGAAGATCCGCGAGGCGAAGAAAGACTACCTCGTGCGGTCGCAGAGCGAGATCGAGAACCGCGTGCAGTCGAACCGGCTTTCCGCGCGCAGCTTTTCCAAGGCGCAGATCGCGGTGCTGACCCTGTGCACGGTCGCGGTCCTGTGCGTTGCGGCCGTTTACCTGATGACGCTTTCGCATGTGCGGAAGGCCGAGCAGCAGGTCAATCAGATGAAGCTTCAGTACAATGTGCTCGTCAAGGAGAACGAACTGACGCGGGATGCCATCGAAGCGTCCGTCGACCTCGCGGAGGTCTACCGGGTCGCGACGGCCGAGCTCGGCATGCAGGTGCCGCAGAAGAACCAGATGATCGTCTACGAGCGTCCCGACAGCGAGTACGTGGTTAAAATGGCATCTGTACCGACGGAATAAAAGAACATGAAGAAGATCGATTCGCGTAAAAGACTGTTCATCCTGTTTTCGGTGATCAGTCTTTTACTTGTTATAAGCATAGCGGCCGCCGTCGTGATCATTCTGCAGAGCGGGCGCGAATACAGCAAAAAGGCACTGGCCCAGGCTTCCGGGAACGCCGTGACGATCCTCGCGAAGCCCGGGGAGATCTATGACGCCAACGGGACCGCGCTGGCGTCCGTCGTGCGCGTTTACCGGCTGATCCTGGACCCGAAGGTGTTCAAGGAGACGGAAGAAGGCTTCCCGGGCTCTGCCGACGCGACGGTCTCGCTCGTGACGCAGGCGTTCGGGATCGACGAAGGAGCGCTCAGGGCGGCGTTCGCCGAGCACGCGTCGCTGTCCTATTACCGCTACAACGACGCCGGCATCCTGTCCGAGGAACAGAAGGCGCGCTATGAAGAGCTGGAACAGGCGTTCCAGGACAATAAAAAGAAGCACAACGCCGACGTCAACGACGGCAAGATCGACGAAAAACGCATCACCGCGAAGATCGCGGGCGTCTGGTTCGAGGAAGAGTACCGGCGGACGTATCCGATGGGCTCCGCCTTCAGCAAGGTCATCGGCTATACGACGACCGACGCGACCGAAGGCCTGCTGGGCCTTGAATATTCCTACGATTCCGTGCTGCACGGCACGAACGGGAAGCGCTATACCTACATCGACGACGGCGGAAACCCGCAGACGGCCGTGGAGAACGCGGTAAACGGCTACAATCTGGAGACCTCGCTCGATTTCAACGTCTCGCGCATCGTCCAGAAGGCGATCGCCGACTTTGAGGAGCGCACCGGCGCGGAGCGCGTCAATGTCCTCGTCATGGACCCGAACACCGGCGAGATCTACTGTATGGAGTCCGACACCGAATACGACCTGAACGACCCGCAGAACATCAGCGCGCTGTTCACCGAAGCTGAGCTGAACGACCCGGCGTCGACCTTCCTGCTGCAGGAAGCCTTCCGCGGCCACCTGGACACGCTGGATGCGATGCCGCTGGAAGACCAGCAGCAGGCGCTGATCCAGCAGGTCCAGCGCAATTACGCCGTGTCCTCGACCTACGAGCCCGGTTCGACCGCGAAGACGCTGAACCTGGCCGGCGCGATCGAAGAGGGGTCCGTCTCGAAGGACGATACCTTCTTCTGCGACGGTTCGATCAAGGTCGACTACTATAACATCCACTGCCACATGGACACCCTGTGCGGCGACCTGCGCCCGATCGAGGCGCTCGGCCGCTCCTGCAACGTCTGCTTCGTGCAGATCGCGGAGCAGATGGGACCGGAGGTCTTCGCGAAGTACCAGGAGATCTTCAACCTCGGCCAGAAGACCGGCATCGACCTGCCGGGCGAAGCGAACACGAAGAGCCTGATCTATCCGAAAGAGCGGCTGGGCATCGCGGAACTCGCGACCTGCGCGTTCGGCCAGGGCTTCAACGTGTCGATGATCCAGCTGGCGTCCGCCTATGCTTCGGTCTATAACGGCGGCTACTATTACAAACCGCACGTCGTGAAGCGGATCACCGACGACGAAGGGAACGTCATCCGCGAGATCACGCCGGAGCTCGTGCGCCGGACGATCTCGGAAGAGACCGCGGAATACATGAAGGAATGCCTGCGGTACGTGACCGTGCGCGGCACGGCGACGATCGCCCAGACCTTCGGCTACTACATGGGCGGCAAGACGGGCGCGGCGGAGAAGCTGCCCCGCGGCACCGGCAAATACATCACATCGTTCATCGGCGCGGCGCCGATCGAGGACGCTTCGTTCCTCGTCTACTGCGTGGTCGATGAGCCGCA
>JAGDBR010000178.1 GCA_017958935.1 Lachnospiraceae bacterium
CATCCTCCGTCGAGTCATGATCATCAGAACTGTTATAAGTCAATTATAGGGGAACCTGGGGCTCTTGGCAAGATGCATCCGCATGCCCGAAAGACCGGAACGCGGACGAAAAGGCAGTCGTAAAAGGCACTGAAAAGCACACGCTCCGTGATTTTTCGGTGAAATGCAAAAAACCGCTTGACAATATTTAGGTACCGAACTATAATACACTTCGTTAGGTACCTAAGTTAAACATTGCACGAACACGATCAGGATCCGCCTGAAGAAAGGAGCATCACATGAACATCAATTCCGAAGACAGACTCAACGTCTTAAGATCCGCATTCACGCTTGCGCGCTCGTTAAAGCGCAGACCCGCGAAGGCGGAGCATCATTTCTCGCCGTCGGTCGAGCGTTCGCTCATGGTCATCCGTGAGAATGACGGCCTGACCGCCCGCGACTTAAGCGAAAAACTGGACATCCGCCCCTCTTCCGTCACGGAGCTTGTCAACCGGCTGATCGAGACCGGTCTCGTCGTCCGTAAAGAAGACGAGGACGACAGAAGGCTCTCGCACATCTGCCTCACCGACCTCGGGAAGGCGGAGGCCGCGTTCATCGAAGACCGCCGGAAGACCGCCGTGGACGACTTCTCGGCCTGCTTCACGGACGAGGAAGCCGCTGAATTCTGCCGGCTCGCCGACAAACTGAGCGCCCACCTGCGCGAAAAGGAAGCCGACGGGGAAGGAAAATGCCGCGGAAGACGGCCGGAAGGCTGCCATCGCGCGCCGATGGGCCGCGGTCCGCATTTCGGCCACGGCGAACGGCCGGAAAAGCACTTCCGTCTCCGCAGGCTGCGCTGAAGACACACTGCGGATAAACGCTGACATGAAAAGCGGGAGCCCGTGCAAACGGGCTCCCGCTATCTTTGATCATTCTCTTTACTTCCCTATATACCACAGGAACGCGTCTTCCAGCGTCCTGACGCCCGGCTGTTCTTCCTGCGCGGCCGCCGTCAGTTCCGCCGGCGAACCTGCCCGGACCAGCTTCCCCTGCTGCACGATCAGGATCGTATCGGCGGTATGCTCCACGTCGCTCACCACATGGGTCGAGAACAGGATGATCTTCTCTCCGGCAAGACCCTTCAGATAATCCCGGAAGGACGCCCGCTCGGCAGGGTCCAGGCCGGCCGTCGGCTCATCCAGGATCAAAAGCTTCGGGTCGTTCAGCAGGGCCTGCGCAAGCAGCAGACGCTGCCGCATGCCGCCCGAGAACGTGCCGATGCGCTGCTCCGCCGCGTCCTGAAGATGGACGACTTCGAGCAGTTCCCCGATGCGCTCCCCGGTCTTCCTGCGCCCTGCGCCGGCAAGCGGAAGTCCCTTCAGATCCGCCATGTACATCAGGAAGGACCGCGCCGTCATGTCCTCGTAGAAGCCCTGCTCCTGCGGCATATAGCCGATGATCGCCCGGTAGTCCTTTCCGAGCTTACGGATCTCTTTCGGCTTCTCCCCGTCCTCCTTCCAGAGGATCTTTCCGGGCGCCTCAGTATCCCGCGGGATGCTGTCCGTAAGCAGCTTAAACAGCGTCGATTTCCCGGCGCCGTTCTGCCCCAGGATCCCGCAGATCCCCGGAACAAACGAGTAGGAAAAGTTCGCCAGGGCTTTGAAATCCCCATAATGCTTCGTCAGATTCTTTACGATCAGCCGCATGTGATCCCCCTCCTTTCCTGTTCCCTGTACAGCTTGACGGCCGTCCATGCGGCCGCTCCGATGAAGAGCAGCGCTGCGCCAAGGCAGATGATCCGGACTGCCGTGCCCTGCAGCATCCACGGGAAGACCGCGAAGAAATGTCCTGCGGAAACCGCCTGCAGCCGCCGGATCCCCAGAAGCCAGAACAGCGACGGTACGATCAGGATCAGCACCAGCGCGGAAGAAGCCTGTCCTTTCAGTTTCGCGGACAGGACCGATGTCCAGACCGACAGCGCCAAAAGCAAAAGCAGCTTCAGCAGGAATGACCCGATCAGGAACACGATGATCGGCGGGTTGCTTAAGAAGCCCTCGAA
>JAGDBR010000179.1 GCA_017958935.1 Lachnospiraceae bacterium
GCAATGACCAGCCGCAGCCGACGGAGCCGCCGCAGACGACAGAAGCGCCGCAGCCGGTCGTTACCGACACGAATACTGCGCTCCGGGCGGCCGTTGTCGCCTATGCCCTGCAGTTCGTCGGCAATCCGTACGTCCACGGCGGACGGAGCCTTGTCACCGGTACCGACTGCTCAGGCTTCACGTCGCTGGTCTACCAGCATTTCGGCTACATGCTTTCATACACGCCGGCCGGCCAGTACGAGCAGGGCACGATCGTTGCGGATTCGAGCAACGGTCCGATCCAGGAGAGCCAGCTGCTGCCGGGCGACCTGCTGTTCTACTCGAACAGTTCGAAGTGGCTGGGCCACGTGGCGATGTACATCGGAAACGGCCAGATCGTCCACGCCGGCAGCCCCGAGACGGGCATCCACGTCCGCGACGCGTTCTACCGCGCACCGCTGCGTGCCGTCCGGATCATCGTTCCGTAAAACCGGGACTTCCATTCAAAAGATAAGAGGAGCGGCAAACGCCGCTCCTCTTTTTGTATGCCTTGACCGTTTCCGGACCGTCAGCTTTTTCATGTGTCTTTACCGCTCCGAGCCCAGGAAGAACAGGGCCAGCGTGCCGGGGCCCGAATGCGAGCCGATGACCGGTCCGACGTCGGCGATATACGCCGCGCGGTGTCCGCATTTTTCTTCGATCAGGTCTTCGAGATAATGCACGTCGTCGATGCAGTCGCCGTGCGAGATGAAGTAGATGCCGTTCTTCGGATCGAGAGCGGTCGAAGCATAACGCTCGGCCATGGCCTGGATCGCCCGCTGGCGCCCCCGCACCTTCTTCACGCCGATCAGATGTCCGGCATCGTCCACGTGCATGACCGGCTTGATGTTCAGCGCGGTCGCGGCGAAGTAGGCCGCGGCGCTGATGCGTCCGCCCCGCTTTAGATAGATCAGGTCCGAAACGGTGAACCAGTGGCAGAGCTTCGGCGCGAGCATCGAGATGTTGTCGCCGTTCCCCTGCAGCGTGAAGCCATTCTTTTTGTTCTGCACCGCGTAGTAGAGCACAAGGCCCTGTCCGGCGGACGCGCAGAGCGTGTCGATGACGTAAAAATGCCGGTCCGGATACTCGTTTTTCAGGTCGTCCGCGACCATGCGCCCGACGCTGCAGGCGGCGCTCAGGCCCGTCGAGAATCCGACGTAGAGCACGTCGAGTCCCGCGTCCAGCGCTTCCCGGAACACGCGCTCGTATTTCTCCGGCGCCGGCGCGGATGTCTTGAACACGCGGCCGCCGCGCATTTCGTCATAAAACTCTTTTGAAGTGAACCGGTCGATCGGGTACTCCTGTTCGCTGTCCATGAAGGTCAGGTCGACCCGGACGACGCCCCATTCATCGAGCGATTTCCTGTCAATGTCGCAGCCCGAATCCGTAAATATTCTGTAATCGCTCATTTCGCACCTCCCCTTTCGGAAAGCCCGCGGCCGGTGTCCGGCCGGGTTTTTCCCGCGCGAATAATATGCCTCGTCAAGCCATCTAATATGCAATATTAGATTAGCACCGCCTCGCCCTTTTGTCAATGCCCGCCGCTCCTTTTTCTCGGCCTTCCGGCCCTCAATAAGGGCATAGAGCTGTTCGTAGGAGAACGGGTGCAGCGTGTCGCTCTCCCAGACC
>JAGDBR010000180.1 GCA_017958935.1 Lachnospiraceae bacterium
GTCGATGTTCGTCACATGGTGGACATAGCCGTTGTCCTCGGCTTTCTGCAGGATCTCCAGTGCTTCTTCCTTCGTGATTTAATGGGCACGGCCGGTCTCGACGGTATAGTCGGCCATGTCGCCGACCTGGATGCACCAATCCTGCTCGTCGTCCGTGCAGCCCTCGCCGAGCTTCGCGCGCGAGGCGCGGCAGGAGCAGATGCCCGCCGACAGGTGGCCTTCATATTTCTGGAGCCAGTAGGAGATCTTCTCGATGCTCACGGCTTCGCGGTTCGCCTGGACTTCCTTCTCGACCGGGATGACGTGCCTGCCGATGCCGTTGCCGCCCGGCCGCACCATCGACGTGATGTGCTCGAGCGGCAGGAAGGTCATGCGTTCGAACATGCGCGCGACGGACGGATTCTTTTCGATGCGGTCGATCGAGGAGTTGAACAGTTCCGCGGAGCCCGGCACGAAATAGCTCGTGCGGTAGCGCAGCTCCTTCGGCGCGCCTTCGATCGGACCGTTGTCGTCGTAATGATCGCCGTAGTCGTACTCGACGAAGCCGTGCGTGCAGAGCAGGGCGAGCGTCTCGTCGAACTTTTCCCGGCTCATGCGGCTCTTGTTCATCTCGAAGAGCTGCTCCTTCGTGTACCACTTGCGCTGCTTCATCGACAGCGCGATGTCCACCTCGTCCTCGTTGAGGATCTCTCGAAGGCCCCAGTATTCCTCGTCGGTCGTCTTCAGACCGAAAAGCTTGTGCGGGACGTTGTCGGTGATCATCGCACCCAGCTTCGCGTACTTTTTCTTCTTCTCCGCTTCCCCGTCGTATTTCGACTTGGTCTCCGGATTCTGATCGTAGATCTCGGGCATGTTGTTTCTCCTTTGCCTTTATGATGGAATCTCAAATGATTTTTCGGTTTAGATGCGTGCGGCCTTCGCGGCTCACTGCGCCTGCCGCGACAGCAGCCACTCCTCGAACGCGGCCATCCCCTCGCCGGTCTTCGCACTGACGGGGAAGACGGCAATGGACGGATTCAGCGCCTTCGCGCGGCGTTCTGCCGCGTCAAGGTCGAAATCGAAGTACGGCAGCGCGTCCGTCTTCGTAATGACGAGCGCGTCGCTTTCCCGGAACATCAGCGGGTACTTCAGGGGCTTGTCGTCGCCCTCCGGGACGCTTAAGAGCATGACCTTCAGATGCGCGCCGGTATCGAACTCCGCCGGGCAGATCAGGTTGCCGACGTTCTCGAGGAAAATGATCCCGGGAACGGCTCCGCCGCTTTCCGAGGCTTCCGCGAACAGCGCTTCCAGCGAATCGCGCGTCATCTGCGCGTCCATGTGGCAGCAGCCGCCCGTATGCGCCTGGATGCTCTTCGCACCGAGCGCTTCGATCGTCCGCGCGTCGACGTCGGAGGCGATGTCCGCTTCCATGACGCCGATCGGGACGCGGTCCTTCAGGTCGCGGATGAGGCGGGAGAGGAACGTGGTCTTTCCGGACCCCGCGGCGCTCATCAGGTTGACGAGGCAGATGCCCCGCATCTTCAGCTCCTCCCGGAGCGCTTCGGCGTCGAGGTCGTTCGAGGCCGTCGCCTTTTTGTTGAGTTCGATGATCTTCATGCGGGACCTCCCGATGCTTCCGGCCGCGCTGTGCAGCAGGTGCCTTCCGCCTGTTCAAGGCAGCACGCACCTTCCGTCTGTTCGGTGCAGCAGGTGCCTTCCGCCTGCTCAGGGCAGCAGGGGCCCTGCGTCTTCGCGGTGCCGATCCTGTTCTTCAGCCAGGCGATGAACGGCGCCATCCCTTCGCCGGTCTTTCCGGAGACCGGGAACACCGGCATGTCCGGATTCAGCGGGCGGATGTTCCCGCGGCAGCGGCCGAGGTCGAAGTCGAAGATCTGCGCCGTGTCGATCTTGTTGACGATGAGGCACTCGGAGACCGTGAACATCAGCGGGTATTTCAGCGGTTTGTCGTCGCCTTCCGGGACGCTCAGGATCATGACTTTCAGGTCCGCACCGACGTCAAATTCCGCCGGGCAGAACAGATTGCCGACATTTTCAAGGAAAATGATATCCAGCGAA
>JAGDBR010000181.1 GCA_017958935.1 Lachnospiraceae bacterium
CGTTTTGGCTGCCTGCGTGCCGGCGCTTTCGCCGGCGTCCTTCTCTTCCCGGCCTTCGCTGCCGGTCTTCAGGGTCTTCATCGTCGGGAACAGCAGCACGTCGCGGATCGTCGGGCCGCCGGTCAGCAGCATGACCAGACGGTCGATGCCGTAGCCGATGCCGCCCGTCGGGGGCATGCCGTATTCCAGCGCGTTCAGGAAGTCTTCGTCGGTCGTGTTGGCCTCCTGGTCGCCCTTCGCCAGCGCCTCCTCCTGCGCCCTGAAGCGCTCGCGCTGGTCCTCCGGGTCGTTCAGCTCGGAGTAGGCGTTGCACATCTCGGCGCGGTTGATGAAGAGTTCGAAACGCTCCACGAGGCGCGGATCGGACGGCTTCTTCTTCGTCAGCGGCGAAACGTCGAGCGGATGGTCGCAGACGAAGGTCGGCTGGACCATGTGCTCCTCACAGAACTGTTCGAAGAACAGGTTGACGATGTCGCCCCACTTGTGGCGCTCTTCGAACGCGACTTCATGGGCCTTCGCGGCTTCCCGCGCATCCTCGAGCGTCGTGATCCGGTCGAAATCGACGCCGGCGTATCTGCGGACGGCTTCGATCATCGAGATGCGCTCGAACGGCTTTCCGAGGTCGATCTCATTGCCGTCGACGGTCACGACGGTCGTGCCGTTGACCTTCCGGGCGACCGTCCTGAACATTTCTTCCGTCAGGTCCATCATGCCGTTGTAGTCCGTATAGGCCTGGTACAGTTCCATCAGCGTGAATTCCGGGTTGTGGCGCGTGTCGATGCCCTCGTTCCGGAACACGCGGCCGATCTCGTAGACCCGCTCGAGGCCGCCGACGATCAGGCGCTTTAAGTACAGTTCCAGCGAGATGCGCAGCTTCATGTCCTGGTTCAGCGCATTGAAATGCGTCTCGAACGGCCGCGCCGCGGCGCCGCCCGCGTTCGTCACGAGGACCGGCGTCTCGACTTCCAGGAAGCCCTTCCCGTCCAGGAAATTCCGGATCTCGCGCAGGATCAGCGACCGCTTCACGAGGATCTCCTTCGCTTCGTCGTTCATGAACAGGTCGACGTAGCGCTGGCGGTAGCGCAGGTCCGTGTCGGTCATGCCGTGGTACTTCTCGGGCAGGACGCGGAGCGCCTTCGTGAACAGCGTGACGGACTTCGCGTGCACGGAGATCTCGCCGGTCTGCGTGCGGAACACGAAGCCTTCGATGCCGACGTTGTCGCCGATGTCCATGCGTTTGAAATCCGCATAGGCTTCTTCCCCGAGATCGTCCCGGGTCACATAGCACTGGAGACCGCCGGTCAGGTCTTTCACGTTGCAGAAGGAGGCCTTGCCCATGACGCGCTTCGACATGAGGCGGCCCGCGATCTTCACGGTCTTCCCCTCATAGTCTTCAAAGTGTTCCTTCACGTCGCGCGCGTGCGTGTCCTGGTCGTACTTCGTGATGACGTAGGGATCCTTCCCCTCGTCGCGAAGCTGCTGCAGCTTGTCGCGGCGGATCTTCAGGAGCTGGTTCAGGTCCTGCTGTCCGCCCGGATTGTTCGGATTCCGGTCTGCCATGATTACCTCTTCTCTTCTGCCCCGAAGGCGGGGCGGCCTCCCCGGTCCGGACCGGGGACGGAATAAAGGAAAGGGCCCGATGAAGGCCCCGTCCGTTTATGCTTTCTGAATGCTCAGGATCCTGTAGGCGAAGGTGCCTGCGGGCGCCGTGACCTGCACGGTGTCGCCGACCATCGCGCCCACGAGCGCCTGTCCTAACGGAGATTCGTTGGAAATCTTGTTCTGAAGCGAGTTCGCTTCCGTCGAGCCGACGATCATCATGTCGATATCCTCGTCGAATTCCTCGTCATGCACTTTGACGACGGAACCGATGAACACACGGGAGGTGTCCACTTCTTCCGGAACGATCTCGGCGTTCTGGAGGATGTTCTTCAGCTGCTCGATGCGGGCTTCGATCTCGGCCTGCTCGTCTTTCGCCGCGTCATATTCGGCATTCTCGGAAAGATCGCCCTGCGCGCGCGCTTCCTTGATCTTCTGCGCGATCTCGGCACGGCGCACTTCTTTCAGTTCCCGGAGCTCCTCCTGCAGCGCAGCGGCGCCGGATGCGGTTAAGATGTTCTTCTTGTCAGCCATGTCATTACCCCTTTCATAAAGAAAACGGCATATTCCGCCTAATAGGCGCGATTTTATCACAATGCCTCAAAAAAGTCAATGAAATTGCACAAAAACCGTCGATATTCATCTGCCGCAGGTCCCCGCTCCGTGCTATAATGGAGCCAGCATCTGCGGAAAGGAGACTCCCATGTTAAAAAACGCAAGACCCGTGACGAAGACCCAGCTGAAGGCCTTCGAAAAACAGTATGATTCCAGGCCGGAGAACCTCGCCTATACCGCCGCCCTTTCGAAGAGCGAGATGGCGGACGCCGTCTTTTCCCCGGCGGACGCTTCGAAGCTGCCTTCCACGTTCTCGCTGGAAGTGAAGACCCGCGGCATCACGAACCAGATGGCTTCCGGCCGCTGCTGGCTCTTTGCCTCGATGAACCTGATGCGCGAGAAGATCGCCGAGAAGTGCGGCCTTGAGAAATTCGAGCTTTCCGGCAACTATTTCGCCTTCTACGACAAGTTCGAGAAGATCAATTTCTTCCTCGAATCCGTGCTGGACACGGCGGACCTTCCCGTCGGTGACCGGACGCTGGACTGGCTCATGCACTCGTTCGGCGACGGCGGCCAGTGGGACATGATGGTCGCGATCGTGGAAAAGTACGGCGTCGTCCCGTATGACGTCATGCCGGAGACCTACCAGTCCTCGCACACCCGCTCCTTCCACCAGATGATGACGATGCGGATGCGCAAGTGCGCCGTCGAGCTGCGCGCGCTGGTGCAGGCCGGGAAGGAAGACGAGGCCCGCAGCCGCAAGAACGAGATGCTCGGCGAATTCTACAGCGCCCTCTGCATCTGCTTCGGCAAGCCCGTCAGCCGCTTCGACTTCGAATACCGCGACAAGGACGACGTCTTCCACGCGGACCGCGGCCTGACCCCGCAGGAATTCTACCGGAAATACGTGGACATCGACCTGAAGGACTATGTGTCCGTCATCAACGCCCCGACGGCCGACAAGCCCTACCACAAGACCTATACCGTCAAGTATCTCGGCAACGTGATCGGCGCCCCGATCCGTTATCTGAACGTGACGATGGACGAGATGAAGGAACTGGCGGTCCGCCAGCTGCAGGACGGCGAGCCCGTCTGGTTCGGTTCCGACTGCGGCAAGTACGGTTCCCGGAAGGACGGCCTCTGGGATCCTTCGTCCTTCGGCTATGACCGGCTCTTCGGCATGGACTTCTCGCTGACGAAGGAAGAGCGCCTCGATTACGGCGATTCCGCGATGAACCACGCGATGGTCATCTGCGGCGTGAACCTTGACGGGGACGGGAAGCCGAACCGCTGGAAGATCGAGAACAGCTGGGGCGACGAGGCCGGCAGAAAAGGCTATTACGTCGCTTCCGACCGGTGGTTCGAGGACTACACCTACCAGGTCATCATCCGGAAGAAATACCTGAAGGAGGAATGGCTGAAGGAACTGGCGAAAAGGCCGGTCGAGCTGGAGCCCTGGGATCCGATGGGGACGCTCGCGTAACGAAAACCCGGCAGCATGAAAGCCCCGCGGCGCACGATGCGCCGCGGGGCTTCTTTTTCTTCCGGCGCCGGCATCTTCCGGGGCGTCAGAGCGTTTTCAGCAATTCGGCCAATCTGTCGAGGCTGTCCGCCTCATTGAGCTGTCCGCGGATCTTCGAAGCGTTCGGGACGCCCTTCAGGTACCAGGCGGCGTGCTTCCGCATCTCCAGCGTCCCCGTGCGCTCCCCCTTCTCTTCGATCAAAAGCGCCGCGTGGCGCAGGACCGTTTCAACGACTTCGTCTTTTTCAGGCCGCGGCGGAACGGGCTTTCCTTCGAGCGCCGCCCGGACCTCGCGGAAGATCCAGGGATTGCCCTGGGCGCCGCGCGCGATCATCACGCCGTCGGCGTCCGTCACGTCCAGGATCCTCAGCGCGTCCTCCGCCGAAAAAACGTCGCCGTTCGCGATGACCGGGACGGGGACCGCCTCACGGATCTTCCGTATCGCTTCCCAGTCCGCCTTCCCGCTGTAGAACTGCGCGCGCGTCCTGCCGTGGACGACAAGCAGGTCCACGCCCTCCTCGGCCGCGATTTTGGCCGTTTTCAGGCCTTCTTCCATATCGCCCGTAAAAGACAGCCTGATCTTGACCGAAACGGGCTTATGGGCCGTTTTTTTGAGTTCTGAGAAGATCCTGCGCGCCTGTCCGGGCTGCGACAGCAGAAAACTCCCTTCGCCGTTCTTCACGATCTTCGGGACGGGGCAGCCGAAGTTCAGATCGATGAAATCGAACCGGTCTTCGATCTTCGCCGCTTCACCCGCGATGATCTCAGGGTCGGAGCCGAACAGCTGGATCCCGACCGGATGCTCGCCTTCCCCGGTCCGCATCAGGATCCCGGTATTCCGGTTGCGGTAATACAGGGCCTTCGCGGAGACCATCTCCGTATAAAAAAGGCCCGCGCCCTGCTCTCTGCAGAGCCGCCGGAACGGTTCGTCCGTCACGCCGGCCATCGGCCCGAGGGCTAAGGGGCACGGGATATCCAGCCCTTCCAGTCTGATCTCACGAAACATAAAGCGCCTTGTAATACGTCTCGATCCCGGAAAGCGTCTCCGCGTGCTTTTCCTCGAGCTCGCGGATCTTCAGCCCGGCTTCGATCTCGTCGTAGTAGAAATCGTAATCGTCGACGCGCGTCCGGAACACGAGTGTCCCGTCGCGCAGGAACTCGAGCGTCAGGATGCCGCCGCAGTCCTCGGCGAACAGGACGCACATGATCTTCAGTTCGTCCTTCACGGCCTGCGGCAGCGCCTTGAA
>JAGDBR010000182.1 GCA_017958935.1 Lachnospiraceae bacterium
CAAGCACATGCAGCACGAGGTCTGGTACAAGTATCCCCAGGCTTACAAGAAACTGCCGTCGAACATCACCTTCGTAACGACGGAGGAACTGCTGCAGCGTTACCCGGACAAGACGCCGAAGGAGCGCGAGAACCTGATCACGAAGGAGTACGGCTGCGTGTTCCTGATGCACATCGGCGACAAGCTGTCCGACGGGAAGCCGCATGACGGCCGCGCGCCGGACTACGACGACTGGCAGCTGAACGGCGACATCCTGTTCTGGTACAACCTGCTGGACTGTGCGCTGGAGATTTCCTCGATGGGCATCCGCGTCGACGAGAAGGCGCTGCGCGAGCAGCTGAAGAAGGCGGGGTGCGAGGAGCGCGCCGAACTGCCGTACCACAAGGCGCTGCTGAACGGCGAACTGCCGTATTCGATCGGCGGCGGCATCGGGCAGTCGCGGCTGTGCATGCTGCTTCTGGACCGTGCCCATGTGGGCGAGGTGCAGGCGTCGATCTGGCCGGAAGAAATGAGAAAGAAATGCCGGGAGAATAACATCTTCCTGCTTTAAGAATATCAGCATTCATTCTGTTCCTGCGAAATCATGGAGGAACAGAATATCGGAAAATACATCAAATCAACAAGGTGCTTTGACGGCGAAAGGAACAGGCGGGAAATGAAACTGCTGGACTTTATCGACAGATCCCCGACAGCTTACCAGGCTGTAGAGAACATCCGAAAAGAACTGCTTGAGAACGGCGCGCTGGAGCTCGACGAAGCCTGTACCTGGCAGATCGAGCCCGGAAAGACCTACGTCGTGACGCGGAACGGCAGCGCGCTGACCGCGTTCTGCGTGCCGGAAAACGCACAGGACGTACGCGTCTTCGCGGCGCATGCCGACTCGCCCTCCTTCAAGCTCAAGGAGCATCCGGAGATCGTCGTCGAAGAAAAATACGTCAAGCTGAACGTTGAAGCCTACGGCGGCATGCTGATGTCGACCTGGTTCGACCGGCCGCTGTCGGTCGCGGGCCGCATCATCGTGAAGCAGGACGGCCGCATGGTTGCGAAACTCGTGAACGTGGACCGGGATCTCCTGATCATTCCGAGCGTCTGCATCCACATGAACCGCGAGGCGAACAACGGATACAAGTATAACGTCCAGACCGACCTGCTGCCGCTGTTCAGTGTGCAGGAGGGCGGAAAAGCCGGGCGTGGCGCTTTCATGAAGCTCGTCGCGGAATGCGCGGGCGTACAGCCCGAAGACATCCTCGGGCAGGACCTGTTCCTGTACGTGCGGGAAAAGGGCCGCGTCTGGGGCGCGGACGGCGAATTCATCTCGGCGCCGCACATCGACGACCTGGAATGCGCGTACGCGGGACTTCAGGGCTTCCTGAACGGCCGGAAGGAACGGCACATTGCCGTCCTGTCGGTCTTCGACAATGAAGAAGTCGGCTCGCGTTCGATCCAGGGCGCCGGCTCCACGTTTTTAAGAGACGTGCTGGAGCGGATCGGCGTCACGAAGGAAATGGTCGCGAACTCGCTGTTATTCTCGGCGGACAACGGCCACGCCCTTCATCCGAACCATCCGGAGCTGACGGACCCGACGAACCGTCCGATCCTGAACGGCGGCGTGCTCTTAAAGTACGCGGCGCGCTTAAGCTACGCGACGGACGGCATGGCAGCCGCGCTTTTCAAGGACATCTGCCGCGCGGCGGACGTGCCTTACCAGATCTTCTTCAACCGCTCCGACATCCAGGGCGGCGGAACGCTCGGCGCGGTCTCGACCGCGCAGGTGCCTTTCCTGACCGCGGACATCGGGCTCGCGCAGCTTGCGATGCATTCGGCTTATGAAACGGCCGGCGCGAAGGACTATGACTATATGGTGAAGGCCGCGGGAGAACTGTTCGCATGACGGACGTCCGCTTCATTCTCTGGGACATGGACGGGACGCTGATCAATTCGGAGCCCCAGCATTACAGAGCCTGGCAGATGACCGTGAAGCGGCTGTTCGGCGTGGAGGAGCTGGACTTCGAAGCGTACAAGGCCTGCATCGGCACGACGCTGCCCGTGACGGTCCGGATCATCGGCGATATCTGCGGAAAGGACCTGACGGGGGAGAACGTGATCCCGGAGCATGCTGCCGACAAGCGGATGCTGGAGGAGCTGGAAGGGTTCCCGCCGATGCCGGGCGCGCTGGAAACGGTGCGTACGCTGCATGAACGCGGCATCCGGATGGCGGTAGCGTCCTCTTCTCCGGAGGAATACCTGCACCGCGTCGTCCGGGCGCTCGGGATCGAAGACTGCTTTGAAGCGTGCGTGTCGGCGATCGGCTGCGCGCATTCGAAACCCGCGCCGGACGTGTTCCTGAAGGCGATGGAAGTCCTCGGCGCGAAGCCGGAGGAGACCGTCGTCGTCGAAGACTCCGGGAACGGGGTGCTGGCAGGACTTGCGGCGGGCTGCCGCGTGATCGGGTTTTATAATCCGGACTCCGGCGAGCAGGACATCGCGCCTGCCGACGTGATCGTCCGGGATCTTCGCAGGATCCCGGCGCTGATAAACTGAACGGAAGTGCGGGACGGCAGAGCCGTCTTCGCAGGAAGGTCGAACATGGATAAAGCACAATTGATCCGGGCGTTTTATGAAGTCTACGGCGAAGAGGGCGGCGAACCCGTCTGTGTGTTCTCGCCGGGACGGGTCAATCTGATCGGTGAGCATACCGACTACAACGGCGGGCATGTGTTCCCGTGCGCGCTGACGATCGGCACCTATTTTGCCGGCCGCAAGCGGGACGACCGGCTCGTCCGTTTCTTCTCGGGCAATTTCCCGAAGAACGGCGTCATCGAGCGCACGCTCGACAAACCGGAATATGACCGGAAGAAGGGCTTCTCGAATTACCCGATGGGCGTTATCTGGGCCTTCGAAAAGCGGATGGGCCTGAAGGTCACGGAAGGCATGGACGTCTATCTCTGGGGCAACATCCCGAACGCGTCCGGCCTGTCCTCCTCGGCCTCCGTCGAGGTCGGCATGGGGAAGTTATTGACGGCGCTGTTCGGCTTCGACGTGCCGAACCTGGAGCTTGCGAAGACCGGGCAGTACTCCGAAGTCCGCTATAACGGCGTGAACTGCGGCATCATGGACCAGTTCGCGATCGCGATGGGCCGGAAGGACCGGGCGATGTTCCTGGATACGGCGACCCTGCGGTACGAGTACGCGCCGGTGAAGCTGGACGGCATGAAGATCGTCATCGCCTGCACGAACAAGAAGCGTTCGCTCGCGGACTCGAAGTACAACGAGCGCCGTGCGCAGTGTGAGGAAGCCCTGTCCGACCTCCAGAAGGTCATCGACATCAACGCGCTCGGCGACCTGTCCGAGGCGCAGTTTGAGGCGAACTGCAGTGCGATCAAGGATCCGGTCTGCTTAAAGCGCGCGCGGCACGCGGTCTATGAGAACCGCAGGACGGTCCGCGCGGTGTCTTTGCTGCAGCAGGGCGACCTCGAAGGCTTCGGCAAGCTGATGAACGCGTCGCACGTCTCGCTCCGCGACGACTATGAAGTCACGGGCATCGAGCTCGACACGATCGCGGAGGAAGCCTGGAAGATCGACGGCGTCCTCGGCGCGCGCATGACGGGCGCCGGCTTCGGCGGCTGCGCGGTCGCGATCGTGAAGGACGAAGCGGTCGGCACGTTCATGGAACAGGTCGGCGCGGCCTATCTTGAAAAGATCGGCTACGCGGCGGATTTCTACGCCGTGGACATCGGCGACGGAACGTATTTACTGTGATCTGAAGCCGGGAGCGGGAAGGCCCGCGCCGGCACGGGATAGAATTCGGGCGTGCCCATTCGCACGCCGGAAAGAGGAAGAAATGACGAAAAAACCTTATTACATCACGACGGCGATCGCCTACACCTCGGGCAAGCCGCACATCGGCAACACCTATGAGATCGTGCTCGCGGACGCGATCGCGCGTTTCAAGCGGCTGCAGGGCTTCGACGTCCGGTTCATGACCGGAACGGACGAGCACGGCGTGAAGATCGAAGAAAAGGCGAAGGCCGCGGGCGTCACGCCCCAGGCGTTCGTCGACGGCATTGCCGCCCAGATCAAGGATATCTTCGACGGCATGAACACGTCCTACGACCGCTTCATCCGCACGACGGACGAGGACCACATGAAGATCGTGCAGAAGATCTTCAAAAAGCTCTACGAACAGGGCGACATCTACAAGGGCACCTACGAGGGCCTGTACTGCGTGCCGGACGAGTCGTTCTTCACGCCGTCCCAGGCGCCGGACGGGATCTGCCCGGACTGCGGCCGCCCGCTCGTGAAGGCGAACGAGGAAGCTTACTTTTTCAAGATGTCCAAGTACGCCGACCGTCTGATCGACCACATCAAAACGCATCCGCAGTTCATCCAGCCGGAATCCCGGAAGAACGAGATGCTGAACAATTTCCTGCTGCCGGGCCTGCAGGACCTGTGCGTGTCGCGCACGTCCTTCAAATGGGGCGTGCCGGTCGACTTCGACCCGAAGCACGTCGTCTACGTCTGGATCGACGCGCTGTCGAACTACATCACGGGCCTCGGCTATACGCCGGACGGGGAGCCGGACGAACTCTTTAAGAAGTACTGGCCGGCCGACCTTCACCTGATCGGCAAAGACATCCTGCGGTTCCACACGATCTACTGGCCGATCATGCTGATGGCACTGGGCGTGGAGCTTCCGAAGCAGGTCTTCGGCCATCCGTGGCTTCTGCAGGGCGGCGAGAAGATGTCGAAATCCCGCGGCAACGTGATCTACGCGGACGACCTCGCCAGCATTTTCGGCGTCGACGCGGTGCGTTATTTCGTCATGCATGAGATGCCCTTCGAGAATGACGGCATCATCACCTGGGAGCTCGTCATCGAACGGTACAACTCGGACCTCGCGAACGTGCTGGGGAACCTTGTGAACCGGACCGTCTCGATGGTGAACAAGTATTTCGGCGGGGAGCTGAAGGATACCGGCGTTTCGGAGCCGGTCGACGACGATCTGAAGGCCGTCGTGCTCGGCACCGTTGAAAAGACGCAGAAAGACATGGAGACGCTTCACGTCGCGGATACGATCTCGGACGTCTTCAATCTCTTCAAGCGCTGCAACAAGTACATCGACGAGACGATGCCGTGGGTGCTCGCGAAGGACGAGGCGCAGAAGGACCGCCTGGCGGCCGTGCTGTACAACCTGGCCGAAAGCATCATGATCGGCGCGAGCCTCCTGTATCCGTTCATGCCGGAAACGGCGGAAAAGATCGCGGCGCAGTTCAACGCGGCGCTTCGGGACTTCGAAGGCCTGACAAGCTTCGGCTGCGTGCTGAACGGCAGCGGGCGCGTCGTGGAGCAGCCGCAGATGCTGTTCGCGCGGCTCGACGAAAAGGCGACGATGGAAAAGGTCCGTGCGATCATGGAAGCGCAGCGCCTCGCGGCGATCGCGGAATACGGCGATCCGGACGCGGACAAGCAGGAAGCACCGGCGGAGGAGCCCCTTGCGCACAAGGCGGAGATCGAATACGACGCGTTCGGTACGATGGAGTTCAGGGTCGGCGAGGTCCTGGAATGCAAGCCCGTCGAGAAATCGAAGAAGCTGCTGGTCTCGCAGGTAAAGATCGGGCCGGAAGTGAAGCAGATCGTCTCGGGCATCCGCGCGTATTATACGCCGGAAGAGATGGTCGGCAAGAAGGTCATGGTGCTCGTGAATCTGAAGCCCGCGAAGCTCGCCGGCGTGCTCTCTGAGGGCATGCTGCTGTGCGCGGAGGACGCGGACGGAAAGTACGTCCTGATGACGCCCGAAAAGGACGTCCCCTCGGGCGGCGAGATCTCCTGATAAACGGAAGGGTTGACGGAAGATGACAGAAGAGATGAAAAACGAAAACTGCAGTGAAAACTGCGGCGAGAACTGCGGCGAAGGCTGCGGTTCCGAAGGCGGCTGTGCAGGCTGCCCCGGCTGCGGCGCAGCGCCGCAGATCGTCTGGGAAGGCCGGAACGCCGGCAAGACGGTGCGCGTGCATTACCGCGGGACGCTGGACGACGGAACGCAGTTCGATTCCTCTTATGACCGGAACGAGCCGCTCGAATTCGTCAGCGGCATGGGACAGATGATCGAGGGCTTCGACAAGGCCGTCGTGGACATGGAAGTCGGACAGATCGTCGACGTGCATCTTTCCCCCGCGGAAGCCTACGGGGAAGCCGATCCCGAGGCCGTGTTCACGGTCGAGATCGCAAGCCTCCCGGGCTCCGAGGACGTCGTGCCGGGTCAGTTCGTCATGCTGTACGATCCCTACGGGCGCCCGGTGCGCGTGAAGGTCGCGGACAAGACGGACACGACCGTGACGTTCGACGCGAACCATGAGCTTGCCGGGAAGGCATTGAACTTCAGGATCGAACTCGTCGAAGTCATGGAATGAAAAAGCGCCTTTGAAAGGCTGATATCAGGGGAGCAGCTTGAAAAGGCTGCTTCTCTTCGTAAGGAGAGTGGAAGATGGAAAGTCAGCTGATCGTCCATCCGCTTTTGCCCTTTTACCGGCCGGATTCGCGGATCCTGCTGCTGGGCTCGTTCCCGTCGCCGAAAACGCGGGAAATGAAGTTCTTCTACGGACACCCGCAGAACCGGATGTGGAAGGTGCTGGCGGCGGTGTTCGGGGAGAAAGTCCCGATGACCGTCGGCGAGCGGGCAGCGTTCCTGGAAAGGCACCGGATCGCGATGTGGGACGTGCTGTATTCCTGCGAGATCACAGGCGCCTCCGACGCGTCGATCCGGAACCCGGTCCCGACAGACCTGCATGAGATCCTGGCGCACGCGAACATCCGGCACATTTACACGACCGGCGCGACGGCCGGGAAATACTACAGAAAGTTCCACGAACCGCTCTATGACGTGCCGCATACGGTGCTGCCGTCGACGAGCCCCGCGAACGCAGCAATGTCGCAGGAGAAGCTGACCGAAGCTTACCGGAAGGCGTTCGAGGCGGACGGCGTTCTGGGCGGAGCGGATGCCCGATAAAGAGAACTGTTTTCAGACAGGAAAGGAAGAATACAGCATGAGCAGAAAGACAGTCTCACTGATCCTGAAAGGGATCGTCATTGTCTGTGCCGTGACCGGCACGGCCATCAGCGCATTGGCGGGAAGGAACACGTTCATGGGCGGAAGCCGCGTGTTCATGTTCTTCACGATCCAGTCGAACATCGCGATCGCGCTGGTCTGCCTGATCGGCGCGGTACTGCTGATCCGGAAGCGGATACCGGCCCGGTGGTTCGTGGTCAAGTTCGTATTCACGGTCTCGATCACGCTGACAGGGGTCGTGTTCTGCTTCGTCCTGGCGCCCACGCTGAAGGGCAATGCCTGGAACCTGCAGAACATCCTGACGCACGTCGTCGTCCCGATCGCGGCGGTCGCCGATTTCTTCGTGACCGGCATCGCTTCGGACATCCGCAAGAGGAGCGTCCTGCTCGTGACGATCCCGCCGCTTTTATACGCGGTCTATGCCGGGATCGGCTATGTTTCCGGCTGGGAGTTCATCGCGGGCCTGAATTATCAGTACTTTTTCCTGAACTGGGGAAGCCCGGCAGGCGCCTTCGGCTTCACCGACGGGCTGCCGTTCATGGGCTGCGCATGGTGGATCCGGGCCATTCTGATCCTGCTCATCGCCGTCGGCCTGCTGTACCTGAAGGTCCTGGATCTGGAGAAAAAGCAGCTGCAGCGGAACCGGTAAAAAAGCATATGCGTGACAGCGAAAAAGCCGCCCGTCGACCGGGCGGCTTTTGTATGATGTGCGCTGCGCACCGCTTAATAGATCCCGACGGTATATCCCACGAGGATGCCGAGCGCTGCGGAGATCACGATCAGCAGGATCGGGTGCAGCTTTTTGAAAGCCAGGAAGGTCATCAGCGCGGTGATCGCGATCGAGCAGTAGAAAGCCGGCCGCGTGAAGAATTCCCAGGAGAAGCTGTTCTTGAACAGGTTCGTCATCAGGATCGAGACGACGGCGGCGCCGATAAGGCCGACCGTGGCCGGACGCAGGCCCGTCATGATGCCCGAAACGATCTTGCTTTCCTTGAACTTCTCATAGAAATGCGCGACGATCAGGATGATGATGAACGACGGCAGGATGACGCCGAGCGTTCCGCAGATGCCGCCTAAAAAGCCCGTGAAAATGCTGCCCTGCTGCGTGCCGAGGATCGTCCCGATGTAGGTCGAGATGTTGACCGCGAAGGGGCCGGGCGTCGACTCGGAGACCGCGATGAAATTGATGAGCTCCTCGCTCGTAAGCCACGCTTTTCCAAGCACCTCGCTCTGGATGAGCGGGATCATCGCGTAGCCGCCGCCGAACGTGAACAGACCGATCTGGAAGAAGGTCAGGAAGATTTCCGCAAAGATCATGACGCATCCTCCTTCTTTTCCAGCTTCAGCGCGATCAGGCTGTAGATCAGCCCGAACAGGCCGCAGGCAATGATGACGTAGATCGCATTGACCTTGAAGAAGGCCACCGCAAGGAACGCCGCGAGCATGACGCCGTACGCGAAGAGGCTGTGCGGCGCCTTCTTCCACATCGTGTAGAAGGCGCGGATCACGAGCGCGAGCACACCGGCGCGGATGCCGAAGAACGCGTATTTCACGATCTGGATGTCCTGGAAATTCCTAAGGACCAGCGAGATGAA
>JAGDBR010000183.1 GCA_017958935.1 Lachnospiraceae bacterium
CAGACGGCGGCTGTCTTTGCGAAGGACCCGGTCCTGAAGCATAAGATGTGGCGTGCGCTGAACACGGACGAGGTCGCGGAGCCTTCCGCCTTCGCCGTCGACGCGGCCGTTGCGGCCTTCACGGAAGGTGCGGAATGGCTCGACGAAATGCGCGCCTACGTGTATGAGAACAAGCAGCTGCTGCGGGATGCGGCGGCAAAGATGCCGGGCGTTTCGGTCGTGGATTCCGACGCGACGTATCTTCTTTGGCTGGACGTCGGCGGCATCGCCGCAGACAGCCGGGCGTTCGCGCGTTTCCGGCGCGAAAAGACCGGCCTGATCCTGACGCCCGGCCCTGTGTACGGCACGGGCGGCGAGCATTTCCTGCGCTGGAACGCGGCCTGCCCGCGGTCCATGATGGAAGACGGCCTGCGCCGCTTCCGGGAGGGCGTGCGTCTGTATCGGGAGAACGGTCATGAAGAAGCATAAGCCGCTGAAGATCGTCTTAAGCTCTCCGGTCACATTGACGTTCTCGTTCATCTGCCTGCTGGCACTTTTGCTGAACGTCTTCACGGGCGGCGTGACGAACAGGCTCATTTTCAGCGTGTACAGAGCATCCCTGCTGGATCCGCTGACGTATCTTCGGTTCTTCACGCACGTGTTCGGCCACGGCTCGGTCAGTCATCTCGTCAACAACGTGATGCTGCTGCTCGTGCTCGGACCGCTGCTGGAGGACCGGTACGGCGGCCATGACATCATCCTCGTGATCCTGATCACGGCATTCGTGACGGGGCTCGTGCATTTCATCTTTTTCCCGCACACGGCGCTGCTGGGCGCGAGCGGGGTAGTTTTCGCGTTCATCCTGTTAGGCTCGGCGGTCGGTATCCGCGAGCGGGAGATCCCGCTGACGCTGATCCTCGTGGCGGTGCTCTACATCGGCGAACAGGTCTATGAAGGCATCGTCGCGTCCGACAACATCTCGCAGCTGACGCACATCGTCGGCGGCATCGTCGGCGCGGTCTTCGGCTATGTCAGGAGAAAGTAAGGGGCGGGGCGCAGGCGGACGGAATACGCAATGGAGCTGCCGCGCGGACGCGGAGACGTAATTGGGCTGTCGAACAGATGTGGAGATGTAATGGAGCTACCGCCCGGACGCGGAGACGAAAAACGGACTGCCGCGCGGATGCGGCAGGAATGAAAGGGAGGACAACACGGTGAAGACGGTATATCTGGCAGGCGGCTGCTTCTGGGGAATGCAGAAGTATTTCGACCAGTTTGCGGGCGTCGAATCGACGGAAGTCGGCTATGCGAACGGCCCGGAAGCGGGCAGAGAAGCGGCTTCCTCAAACGAAGCGCCGACCTATCAGGACGTGTGCAATGACAGCGGCCATGCGGAAACGCTGCGGATCGATTATGACGAGCAGCGTATTTCACTGACGCAGCTGCTGGACGCCTATTTCCTCGTGATCGACCCGCTGTCCGTGAACAGGCAGGGGCACGATACCGGCATCCAGTACAGGACCGGCATCTATTATACCGACGCCTCGCAGCTGCCGGAGATCAAAGCAGTGTATGCGCGCGAGGAAAAGAAGGCAGGTGCGCCGCTTGCGGTCGAGCTGGAGCCGCTGAAGCAGTTCTTCCCGGCGGAAGAATACCATCAGAAATACCTGGACAAAAATCCCGGCGGCTACTGCCACATTCCGGCAAAGTTCTTCGAAAAATGACGCTAAGCCAAAAGAGAAGAAAAAGGACCCTGAGCAAAACGCTCAGGGTCCTTTTTTCGGCTTTCCGCATCGCCGGCCTTCGTCCGGTTTGCGGTCCGCCCGGATATTCGATGTTCTTCATCCGCTTCAGTCCGCCCGGCTCGTTACCAATCTTCCCGCGGCGGCTCGTCTTTTCCATCTTTCCGCCCGGAGAACGTCCGGACCAGGATGACCACGATGATGACGACCAGGATCAGGACCACCGGCAGGAGCGGATTCTGCAGCAGAGACGTGCCGTTATCCGCGGGGCCCTGGCGGTCCGCACCGCTCTCGGAGGACTGTTCCGTACCGGATCCGGCCGGAGAAGCTTCGGTCTCGTCCGGGACGGCCGGCTCGGTCTCGGCGCCGGATTCCGGAACGCCGGGTCCAGGCGGCAGCGGGTCGCCTTCCTGCCACATCGGGCCGAAGAAGCGGC
>JAGDBR010000184.1 GCA_017958935.1 Lachnospiraceae bacterium
GCACCGGCGCCGCGAAGACGGTCGAAGGCATCGAGCCCTCGGACGACATGAGCATCGTGCTGTCGATGGGCGAGATCGGCCATTACGTCGTCCAGCTTTTCGTGAAGGATGCCCGGGGCCATGAGCACGTCGACACGCAGAGCCTGCTGTTCACGGGCGAAGCGCCCTGGAACGGCTTCGGACAGTGGTATGAATACGTGATCTACGTGAACGCGGACGGCTTCACGCCGAACGGCGTCCTGGAAACGAAGGACGGCGCGTACTACATGAACCGCGGTCAACGCGTCACCGGCTTCGTCGGCTCGTATTTCTTCGCCGGAGAGGACGGGAAGATCGTGCGCGGCTGGTTCGATTCGAGCAACACCCGGTATTATGCCGGCGCGGACGGCCGTATCGTGACCGGAAAGTGTATCGTCGACGGACGCCTTTATACGTTCGGCGAACACGGCGCCCTGGAGGATTAAACCGTATGAAATGGAGAACACTGACGATCCATACGACGGCGGAGGCCGAGGATCTGGTCGCGGACATGCTCTCGGAGCTCGGCATCACGGGCGTCGAGGTGCGGGACCGCCGGCAGATCCTGGACGACGACACGATGGACCTGTTCGAAGACCTGATGCCTGCGCCCGAACAGGACGACGGCCTGGCCGAGGTGATCTTTTATCTGAATGAAGATGAGGATCCGGAAGACATGCTTACCAAGGTCCGGGAGGGCCTCCGGGAGCTGTCGGCCTTCGTCGGCATCGGCGCGGGCACGATCACCGAGGACGAGACCGAGGACAAGGACTGGGTCAATAACTGGAAGGAACATTTCAACGCATTCTACGTCGACGAGATCCTGATCAAGCCCACCTGGGCGGACATGCCGGAGGAACGGCACGAATCGATGGTCGTCGAGATCGATCCGGGCACGGCCTTCGGGACGGGCTCGCATGAAACGACGCAGCTGTGCATCCGCGCGCTGAAGCAGTGGCTGAAGCCCGGCGACAAGGTGCTGGACGTCGGCACGGGCTCGGGGATCCTGGGGATCATCGCGCTGAAGCTGGGCGCGGCGGAAGCGTTCGGCACGGACATCGACGAACTCGCTGTCGAAGCGGCACGCGAGAACATCGAAAAGAACGGCATCGAAGCGGAACGCTTCCCGGTCGTTCTGGGCGACATCATCGCCGATGAAAAGGTGCAGGAAGCCGCAGGCCGCGAGCGGTACGACGTCGTCGTGTCGAACATCCTCGCGGACATCATCATTCCGCTGCAGAAAGTCATTCCGGCGCACATGAAGCAGGGCGGCCTGCTGAACGTGTCCGGCATCATCAACACGAAAGCGGATCAGGTGAAGGCAGCACTGCTGGCGAATCCGGCGTTCGAGCTGATCGGCTCGGATACGCAGGGCGAGTGGGTCTCCTTCACCGTCAGGAAGAAATAAACGCAGCTTCCCGCAAGGGACTGCGAAACGAACGATACAGATCAAAGGAGCCGGCGCATGGTCAGGCTTTTTGCGAAAGAAGAAAACAGGACAGAGGACGGCTTCACGATCACCGGCAGCGACTTCAACCACGTGAAGAACGTGCTGCGCATGCATGCGGGCGATGCCGTTCAGGTCTCGGCCGAAGACGGCCGCGTCTATAACTGCAGGATCGCGGCTTTCCGGGACGGCGCCATGCTGCTGCACATCCTGTCGGAAGAAGCGGCCGGGACCGAACTGAAGGCCGAGATCTGGCTTTTCCAGGGCCTTCCGAA
>JAGDBR010000185.1 GCA_017958935.1 Lachnospiraceae bacterium
GCCATGGCCGAGAGGCAGAGGATGAGGCCGATCAGCCCCATGGAGGTCATGGACGCGGCGACGTCCTGGTTGCCGCCCAGCTGGTGACCCAGCAGGAACAGCATGACGAGCAGGCAGGCCGTCTGGAACATGCTGCGGCCTTTGCTCTCCTTCGCGAAGCGTTTGCTTTTGTAGCCGAGGGCGATGCCGGCCGCCATCAGACAGCCGTAGATGAGTAAGATCTTCATAAATATCAGTTAAAACGCGGGAAGAAAGATCACAGATCCAGTTCGCTTTCGCCGTCGCCCTGGGTGAGGTGCCAGTGCTGCGCTCCGGCGAGGGCTTTTTCATCCGTCGAATCGTTCAGGACCTTCGCGATCACGACGGTGCCCTGACCTTTCTGGGGGATGAAGCCGTAGCGGCGGAAGACTTTGTCGAACTTGCCGTACAGACCGCTGCAGACCACGGCGTAAGCGGACTTATGCCTGCGGCAGTAGGCAATGACGGTCTCCGCAAGCGCGGCGATGTACTCTTCGTTTTCGGGGTCGGTAAAGTTTTCGGCCACGCACACCATGGGCTTGCCGTTGGCGACGCTGCGGCGCAGGATGAGATAGCCTGCGGGACCTTCGCTGCCGGAAAGCAGCAGGGTCTCGTAGGAGCGGTCCGGCCTCCGGTCGTAGCGCCAGCGCAGGTAAGTCCCGTCACGGACGATGAGGTTTTCGTACTTGTCCTTGTATTTTTCCCAAAGCTGCACGGCCTCGTCCGGCACGCGGTCGAACGTCTGCACGGTAAACCTCCTGGAAGCGTGCAGGCCGGCGCGCTTTAAGTCAGACCCGGCGCGGAAGAACAGGTTGCCGATCTTTCCCAGGATCATGCTCTTCGTCTTCGCCGCGATCTTGCGGCTGACGTCCGAGGGGAATACGTAGACCTCCCGGGGGAACAGCGTCGTCCAGCCGAACTTCTGGTAGGCGGGGTAGGAGTTCTTGTTCGCAAACCCCAGCACGACGTCGACGCCGGCCGCCTTGCCCTGGGCCAGGGAATTGTCCGTCATCGTGCGGAAGATGCCCTGGCGTTTGTAGTCCGGATGGGTCATGGACTTGACGGAATGTGCCGCCTTCACGACGCGGTCTCCCAGCTTCAGGTCGAAGGGAATGAGCCCGTCGGAGGCGATCATCTTACCGCCCGCGTCCATGTCGCGCATGACGAAGATCATGTTGCCGCCGGGAGGATCGTAGGGATTCTCATCGAACAGCCAGCGGTACATGCTGAGGTTCGGATTCGCGCCAGCGCCGAAAGAAAGGACGCTGAGCTCCTCGAATTCGTCGAATTCAGTTGTCAGGTCGATCGCCCGGATCGTTCTGTTTGTTTCCATGGAATGCTGCGATAACAGAAGGCCGCCCGGCAGGACCGGACGGCCGTTGTTCTGCGTGTTGCGTTTAGTGCTTCAGCTCGATGACGATGGAAGTCGCTTCGAAGTTCGTGGAATCGGCATAGGTGCCGTACGCCACGATCATGTCTCCTGCGGCGAGAGCGGAGAAGCTCATGGTCTTGCCGGTCTCGCTGTTCAGGATGGAAGCAGCCTTCTTGCAGTTGATGTACGTGAGTTTGCCGTCCTTCAGAACGGTCAGGACGCGGTTCGTCGGATCGACGGCCAGGATCTCGGCGGTCAGCTTGTCGGCTGCGGGGGTCGCGGTCTTCTTGAGGTTCACTTCGGTGATGATGCCGGAAGTGACGATGACCGAGATCTCGTCGCCGGGGTTGATCGTGTCGAGCTTGATGGCGGTCTCGCCGCTGAACGCGACAGCGCTCGGATCGAGGATGTAAGTCGCGCTGGTGCCGTCGTCGCCCTTGACGGTCCAGGTCGTGTCGTTGATCGTGCGGGTGATGATGGTCAGCTGGCCGGTCATCGTCGCGTCCTTGCCCTGGGTATCGATGCGGGCGACTTCGCCGCCCTTGATCGTGACCTTGATGTCTTCGCCTTCGCTCAGGCGGTCGACGGTGATGGAGAGGGAACCTCTCTTGATAGCGGGCATATCCGCGAGATCCATGTAGATGACCGCGTCGGGTTTATTGGCTTCCTTGACGGCCATCGTGACGGTCGTGTCGTAATTGACGGCGCCGACCTGTCCGCTGATCGTGTATTCCTTCGTGTCGGAGGTCACTTCCGTAACGGTGCCTTTCTCGATCTTCAGCGTGAGGAACGCGCCTTTCTTGAGTTCGGCGAAGCTGGATTCCTTGCCGTCCTGGGTGATCTTGGCGGTGCTGAGCACGTAGGCGCCGGATTCCTTGGTGTACAGGTCGGTGAGCTTGACGGAGACGGTGTTCGTCGAGACCGTGCTCAGGTAGCCCTGCTTATAGGTCACGTTCGATTCTTCGGTGACCGCAGC
>JAGDBR010000186.1 GCA_017958935.1 Lachnospiraceae bacterium
AGCAGGTCGGCATACGCCTGCGTCTTCGGAGAGTCCTTCGGGTTGATGATCTCGATGCCGCAAAGGTCCAACCCCTCGGCTGCCTTCGCCTGCTCGTCGGGATCCGCAAGGACGATGATGTTCGCCAGTCCCTGCTTCTTCGCTTCCACGGCGGCCTCCCACGTGCGTCTGTCCATGCCCTCGGGCAGGACGATGGTCTTCAGGTCCGCTTTCGCTTTTTCTTTGATGACGTCAATGAATGCCATGATCAAAGCTCCTTTCAATTCTATTTGTATGATTAGTCCGTCAGGATATTGCTGATTTGTTCATGCCGCCTGCGCGGCGGATCGTTACTGCACTTTCCGGAACACGGCGCGGACGAACGTGCCGCCGCTGTAGACCGGGCAGTCGAACGTGTCGGACGTGCCCTGCACATCGCCCTCCCAGCCGGCGAATTCATAGCCGGGCCTTGCGACCGCGCGCACAGGCACCTTGAAATCCGTGTAGTACTTGCCGGTCCAGCTGCCGGAGGAAAGATCCGGCGCGACCGTGTTGACAACGACATAGCCCATCGACGGATCGTTCGCCGCGACCGTCAGCGTGGACTCCTCCGAAAGGCCGAAGAACTGCTTCAGATACATGGACGCGTAAGCCGGGCGCTGCAGATAGAAGCCCTTGCGGTACGTCTCCGGGTCGCGGCCGTACTGGTTCAGCACCTGCGTCACGTGCTGCACCGAGAAGTTCGTGTTCAGGATGTCCATGTAGGAAATGGCGAACTGTTTCCTGAACTCGGGGCTCTTGATCAGCCGCTGGAAGATGGCCGTCTGGCCGACCGCGTGCTCGACCCAGAGCGGCGTCATCGTGAACGGGTCGACTTCCCATTCGCTCGTGATGCCGTAGGTCGCGGAGAACGCGCTCATCATCTCCCACGTCAGCAGGTCCATGTCGTAGTAGCCCCAGCGCCACAGGCCGTCGTTCCAGCCCGCGCCGGACGTGTTGTCCGACCGGAAGACGAGGAAGTTCTTGTCTTCGTCGTAGTCTTCGTTGCAGACGATGATGTTGCCGGCGATGAAGTCGATGTAGGACTGCACGTCGATCATCGTCTTCAGCTTGTCATAATTGGCCTGGACCGAG
This sequence comes from Lachnospiraceae bacterium, assembly GCA_017958935.1. Next base: position 1,114 of record JAGDBR010000186.1, read on the forward strand.
AAATCGTGGCTGTAGATGAAGTTCAGCACGGCCTGGAAGCCCTTTTCAACCATTTCGGCGTTCACGGCCGCGTTCCGGAGGCCGACCTTCACGTAGACGACGTCGTCCTTGTCGATGCCGTACTGGTTCTGGAAGTAATTGTCCGAATACTTTTCGGACATGTACACATGCTCCCAGTACTCTCCGTTGATGAAGAGCACGCACTTCGTCGTTTCGGAATAGGTCATCGCGCAGTCGCGGTTCTCGAGCAGCACCATCGAGATGGAATTCTCGTTGCTGTCCTTCAGGCCGATCGAATGGATCTTGTGCTCGCCGAAGAGCGTCGGTGTGAAATAGGCGGAACCGGAATAGACCTTGCGCGAGAAGACCGAGAAGCGCCGCGGGACGTACTGGCGCGCGCCGGCGCCCTGGATGCGGATGCCGACGGGCTGCGAGCAGACGAGCGTGCCGCTCGAGATGTACTGCATGACGGCCGGACGCTCGGAGATCTCGTCCTTCAGTTCATAGTTCGTCGCCGGGCGCGGGCCGACCTGGCCGTTCAGGTACCAGTTGTCGTAGGCCTCGCCGGTCATGTAGATGCCGGTCTTCTCGTCGAACAGGGACTCGGGGTCCACGATGATCGAGATGACTTTCGCGTCCTTGTAGTTCGGCATGCCGACGATGTAGGACGCGTTGTGCACTTCGGACGCGTTCCCGTCCTTGTCCACGGCGACGGCGCGCAGCACGAAGATCTTCGCGACGTTCGACTTCGCGGTGAAATCGATCGTCGCCCAATCGTGGTTCACGCGCTGAAGCGCGTTGTAATAGTTCGGCTCGGGCGTCCGGTTGTAGACGTGCACGGAACCGTTGTAGACCGCCGAGGAACGGTCGGGCGTGAAGCCGTTGATCGTATAGTAGACCGTCGTGCCCTCCGGCGCGAAGATCTGCAGGTCGAACTCGTTGTCGTAGACGCCCTCCGGCACGGAGAACGTGATGCAGTCGCCGAGGTTCGTGTTCCCGAACGGCTTCGCCATCGTCGCGTACGGATACTTCGGATCCTCGTCCGCCTTCTTCGTCGTCTGCTCCGTCGGGAGCGGCTTCGTCTCAGGCGTCTGTTCCGTCTGCGCCGGCGTCGTTTCGGCCGGCTCGGTCACGGGCGC
>JAGDBR010000187.1 GCA_017958935.1 Lachnospiraceae bacterium
CCTGCTGCGTTCGGCATATGAAAAAAAGCATCTGTCCGTTTCTTCTTACGAAACCGTGTCCGATGCGCTGCCTCAGGCCTTCGACGGCTTCCGGATCGCGTTCCTGTCGGATCTGCACGGAGAGGAATTCGGGAACGGGAACGAGGAGCTTGCACAGAAGATCCTGGCTTTTTCGCCGGATCTCATCTTGTTCGGCGGCGACATGGTCACGCTGCAGAAGAGCGGTAGGGACGAAGCACGGACCGCAAAGGACCTGAAGACGCTCGATGCGCTGCTGACGCAGCTGAAGGACACGGCGCCTGTCCTGTACGCGGACGGGAACCACGAGCGCCGCTTCTTCGATGAAAAGCCGCTGTATCCGGGACAGAAGGAAGCCTTTCTGGACCTGCTGGAAAAGCATGGAGTGCATCTTCTGCGGGACGCACGGGAGACGGTCGAACGGGACGGAGAGCGGTTTTATGTCTCCGGCCTGTCCCTGACGGACACCTACTACGAGAAGTTCCGGAAGACGCCTTTTCCGGCGGGCTTTGCCGAAGAGAAACTCGGGCCGAAGCCGGAAGGCTATGAGGTCCTGCTGCTTCATTCGCCGCTTTATCTGAAGGAAGCCGCGGCCTACGGCGCGGACCTTGTGCTCGCGGGCCATTTCCACGGCGGAACGGTGCGGCTCCCGCTTCTCGGCGGCCTCATGACGCCGCAGTTCCAGCTGTTCAACCCTTACTGCAAGGGGATCTTCACCGAAGGCAAGACGACGCAGATCGTTTCGGCGGGCCTCGGCACGCATTCGGTCCCGATCCGTTTCAATAACAGGCCCGATCTCGTCCTGATCACGCTTCACCGGAGGAAGGAATGAGCATTGACATCAAACTCACGGCGTACGAAGGCCCGCTGGACCTTCTGCTGCTGCTGATCGAAAAGAATAAAGTCGACATCTACGACATCCCGATCGCTCAGATCACGGACCAGTACCTGGAATACGTGGAGGAACTGAAAACGCAGAACCTCGACACGCTGTCCGACTTCCTCGTCGTCGCGGCGACGCTTCTGGACATCAAGGCGCGCATGCTGCTGCCGAAGGAAGAGGACGAGAACGGCGAGGAGATCGACCCGCGCTCGGCGCTCGTCGAGCAGCTGATCGAGTATCAGGAATTCAAGCTGATGGCGCGCGAACTGAAGGAATACTACGAGGAGACCGCGCTGACGTTTCTGAAGGACACGACGCTGCCGGAGAACCTGCGCGACCTCCGGCCGAAGCCGGACATGGAGGAACTGCTGCAGGACGTGACGCTCGAGAAGCTTCAGGAGGTCTTCGAAGAGGTCCTGAAGCGGAAAGAGGAGGCGGTCAGCGAGACCGGCAGCGCGTTCGGCACGATCCGAAAGGATCCGGTGCGCATCGCCGACAAGCTGTCGCACGTCATGGACTTCGGCCGTGCGAAGAAGCGGTTCTCGTTCAGGAACCTGCTGGAAGCCCAGCCGACGCGCGCCGAGGTGGTCGTGACGTTCCTGGCCTGTCTGGAGCTCATCCACGTCGGGCAGATCAGCGTGTCGCAGGAGGAGACCGACGGCGAGATCCAGATGGCCTGGAACGAGGATTGCGACAGGGTACTTTCAAAAGAGGACATAGAGCAGTATGACTGAGGACATGAAGAAGATCTGCGGCGCACTGGAGGCCGTCCTGTTCACGATGGGACAGGCCGTTCAGACGGACACGCTGACGATGGCGCTGGGCTGCAGCCGCGAGACCGTCGAAGAGGCGGTCGAAGAATTGAAAAAGACGTATGAGGACGGCGGACGGGGCCTGCGGATCCTGAAACTCGAGGATTCCTACCAGCTCTGCGCGAAGCCCGAGCATTACGAGGCGCTCGTGAAGATCGCGACGCAGCCGATCAAGCCGATCCTGTCGGAGGTCATGCTCGAGGTGCTGTCGATCATTGCCTACAGGCAGCCGGTGACGCGGAACGAGATCGAGAAGATCCGCGGCGTGTCGTCCGACTATACCGTGAACCGCCTGATCGAATTCGGGCTGATCGAGGAAGCGGGACGCCTGGACGCGCCCAGCCGGCCGATCCTGTTCAAGACGACGGAAGAATTCCTGCGGAAGTTCGGGCTTTCGTCGGTGCGCGAGCTGCCGGCGTTCGACGATCTGACGAAGGACGCGCTGGAAGAAGTCTACCGGCACACGGGCTTCGGCATGGAAGGGCAGCTGTCGCTGGAACTGTAAGCGGAACTGTCCGATACTCAGGACTTCCGGCTGCTTCCGGGAAGAGAGGAGAGACGCATGAAACTCATGATCGCATCGGACCTGCACGGGTCCTGCAAATACGGAAAACTGCTGTTCGAACGCTTCGACGAGGAGAAGCCCGTCCGGCTGATCCTGCTCGGGGACCTGCTGTATCACGGGGCGCGGAACGCGCTGCCGCAGGAATATGACACGATCGAGCTCACGAAGCTGCTGAATGCGCACCGGGAAGACATCCTCGCCGTGCGCGGCAACTGCGACGCGGAGATCGACCAGACGGTCCTGCAGTTCCCGATCATGGCGGATTATCTGCAGCTGTTCGTGGACGGAAGGCCCTGGTTCGTGACGCACGGCCATCTGTACGACGAGCATACGGACCTGCCGTACCAGCAGGGCACGGTCGTCCTGCACGGGCATACGCACGTCAAGGCGATGCAGCGTCTCGGCCGGATCTGTTACGTGAATCCGGGCTCGGTCTCGATCCCGAAGGACGGGGACGTCCGGTCCTACATGATCTACGAGGACGGCGTGTTCACGGCGAAGGATGTCGAAGACGGCAGCGAGCTGATGTCCTATAAACTGTGACTGTATTTGTCCGTCAAAAAAAGTGGTTTCCATAAACCGCGCAGCCTGTATCAAATGAGAGGAAGACCCGCACAGAGAGTGCGGGTCTTTTCGTTTTGCGGGGCGGCATCCGGCATTTTCCGGGCGCCGTCCCGTTTTTTTTCGGCCCGGCGTCTGCTACGATGGTCCGCACGGCAGGGAGGACGGAAAGAAACATGTTCGGAAGAGTGGATACCTCGGCGATCGTCGGGATCGAAGGACGGCGGGTCATCGTCGAAGCGGATTACGGCGAAGGGCTGCCGAGCTTCGAGATGGTGGGCTTTCTCGGCGCGGAAGTGAAAGAAGCGCGCGAGCGCGTGAAGGCGGCACTGAAGAATTCGGAGATCGCCGTGCCGCCGGGGCGGCTGACCGTCAACTTAAGCCCGGCGGACCTCCGGAAGCAGGGAAATTCCTTCGACCTTCCGGTCGCGTTGGCGGTCCTGACGGCGCTGGGCGCGGTCCCGCA
>JAGDBR010000188.1 GCA_017958935.1 Lachnospiraceae bacterium
CAAGAGCGTCACGGCGGCGGTCAGGACCGGCTGCTTCTCCACGCCTTTTTTCAGCAGCGGGAAGCACAGGTACAGCAGGATCAGACAGCCCAGGAACCATTCACCCGTCACATAGAAGTTCGGGATCACCTCCAGCAGGTACCCGTCCATCCCGATCGCCGACAGCACGATCGTCCATGCCGAGACCCCGGCGTAGCGTTCCGGGAAAAACAGGAGCGTTCCCAGGAAACCGAGCACAAAGACGATATAGAACGGCAGCAGGAGCGCCTTGAAGTGCCGCTTCCAGAAAGATAAAGCGCTTTCGTCCCGCGCCGACAGCATGAGGCTCGCGCCGGAGACCATGAAGAACAGGCTGACCGCGACTGCGACCGGATGGCACGCAAGACCGCTCTCATCCGTAAAGAAGCGCGGCAGGACGACGCCCGCCGTCCGTTTCGAAAATTCGATGAAAAAGTGGTACACAAAGATCAGCAGCATCGCTGCCGTCCTCATGATATCCGGATACAAAAGCCTCTTTTTCATCGGTAATCTGTGTAATCGTTGGTTCCGAAGGCCCCGAACACGTCGAACATGTCGCCGCTCATCTTCAGGAACTCGTCCGTCATCCGCTTATGGCCCGGATACTTGCCGGACTTGTAATTGTCGATGACGATCTCGTAACGGTCGTACGCCTTGTCCACCGCGTCGTCCCAGGAAATGTACAGATCGTCCGCCACGTTCCCGCGCACATACGGCAGCATCCCGGGACGCTCGAAGATCCGCGTCAGCATGATCGCCATGGACGCGGCGCTCTCTTCGATCAGGAATCCGTTCTTCTCCTGCGTCACGCCTTCCGCCGCGCAGCTGCCCGCGATCAGCACCGACGGGCAGGAGCACGCCGCCGCTTCGCGGACGACCAGCCCGTTCGTGTCGAACGTGGACGGGAACAGGAACAGGTCCGCCCTGCAGTACCAGGCGCGGAGCGCCTCGCGGTCGTAGACCGGCCCGAGGAACAGGACCTTGTCGTCCAGGCGGAGCACGCTCGCGTACTTTTTGATGTCTTCCTGCTCTTCGCCTTTCCCGATGAAGATCATGCGGAAGTCATAGCCGGCGCCCTTGATCGCGGATAGCGCGTCCAGGATGATCCGGATGCCCTTGTACCAGAACAGGCGGCCGACGAACAGGAAGACCGGCACGTTCTCCGGCAGCGGGACGTTCGCCGTCAGCGCGCGGATCCGGTCCTCGGGAAGCCTTCCCTTCGGAATGTCCACGCCGTTCTCCATGACGACATAATCGCCCTCATAGCCGATCGATCTCAGGTTCTCGCCCGCGCCCTCGCTGACCGTCCAGACTTCGTCGCAGGCATTGATATTGTCGACGAGCGTCTTCAGGATGCCGTCCTGGATGACGCGCATCTTGATGATCCGCTCGATGTCGATGTCGAATTTCGTGTGGTAGGTCATGATCAGCGGGATATCCATCGGCCGCGCGGCCGCGCGCCCCAGCACTGTCGACACGAAGGGACAGTGGCTGTGCAGGATGTCCGGCCGGAATTCCTTCAGCCGCTTCTGCGTCGCCGGCGAATACGGAATGCCGGCAATGTAACCCGCGAGCTTCCGGATGTCGATGCCGGGATACCGCACGATCTGGTACGGAAAACCCGAATCGTCCGCGTCCGGGTGCTCGGGCGTGACGACGACGGCGCGTTCGCCGCGCTTCGTCAGGATGTCCGCATAATTGACAACGGTGTTCGCCACGCCGTCGATGATCGGCGGGAACGAATCGTTCAGCAGCGCAATATTCATGATAAAACCTTTCTTCACGCGTTCACGGTGCCCCGGGACGCGCATTCTGCTCTTTGCTGCCCGTTGAGAACGTCACTTCTTCCTCTTTTTCCTGTCCAGCACGATCAGGATCACGGCCGTCACGATGCTGATGACCAGGACCGCAAGCCCGGCGATGACGAGCCATTCGATCGGGATGCCGAGAAAGCCCGGGGCGACCAGGTCGCCGAGGACCGGACCGAAAACGCGGCCCGGAAGAAAAGCAGTCAGACTATGCATCATAAAACCTCCTTGGACACGGGAGCGGCTGCCGGAAGGCAGCGTCCCGTTCTGATCTTTTCAGCGTCTTACGACAGCAGATTCAGGATGAGGCCCGCCCCGTAGGAGCAGGCGTTCAGGATCAGCGACAGCAGGAACGGCTTCACGGCCGCCCGCAGGTCTTCCCGGAAGCGGCTGTAGATGAAGCCCTCGGCAAGGACCGCGGCGGCTTCGACCCCCAGCTGGAACAGGTAATAGCCCCGGCCGGGCGAAAGCCCCGACGCCATGCACAGGAAGACCGCGACGGGATTCGTCAGGACGTTCGCGAGCAGGACGATCAAAAGCCCCCGCTTCGACCGGACCCGGAACGCGAACGCCAGCATAAGTTCGATCACGAGCGTGAGTCCCAGCGAGACCGCGAAGATTTTCAGGATCTCCGTCATCCCTTCTCCCTCCGCAAAAGCAGGACCGCACAAAGCAGAAGGACCAGCGACGCCAGGCTGATCAGCGGTCCGAGCATCTGACCCGGCAGCACGGGCGAAAGGCCCGCAAAGCCCGGGACGATGCCCATGAACAGCGCCGCCGTCAGCAGGCCGAAGGAGAAACCTTCAAGCCCGCGGAACCGGTCCGCGATCATATAGAGCGTGACCGGCATCGTCATGTTGAACAGGAACAGAGCAGCGACGCCGGCCGCCGGTTCGTACGAGAAGAAATAGCACAGGGCCGCCGGGATCAGCGAGGCCGTCATGACTTTCGCGATGCCGAAACGCGCCGTGAACATGCCGCCGGCCATCTTGCCGAGCACGACGGCCAGCGTACAGACGAAGCCGTCCCGGAAGCCGGACCGCCAGGAGAACTGCACCGCGATCCCCGCATAGGAACGCAGCATAACGACGATGAAGCACAGCGCTGCCGCGATGACCGCGGCCGCTGTCCCCTTCCGCATACCGGGCACCTGTATGACGGCCGGTGCTTCTTCGGGTCTCGTGTGACCGGATCCGGTCACGCGCTCCGGCGTTTCTCCGGGCTCCCCGCTTCCGGAAGCCTCCCGCTTCCAAAGCAGCGTCCCGAAGACCAGGAACAGCGTAAGATAAACGGCCGCAGCAGCCAGTGCGATAAGGACCGCCGGCCGCGCGGCGAGCTCCCTGCCGAAAAATGTCCCGAGGAAAAGGCCCATCGCGCCGGGTGCGACGAAGATACCGAGCGCGGCGCCGCGAAGATCCTTCTTCCGGTCTTCACCGATCGTTCCGATGCCGCCGCCGACGTGGAACAGTGCGTTACCGAGGCCTAAAACGGCCGGATGAATGAACATGCCCGCGACCGTCAGCAGTGCGCCGCATACAGCACAGCAAAACGGCAGCCGCTCTTCCCTGCCCGGCAGCCGCTCCTTCAGGCGGTCCATCAGGGCGCCGAACGGCAGCTGCAGCACGAACGCGCAGAAATCATAGATCAGGACGTACAGGAGCCACTTCGCGTTTCCGCTGAAGCGGGAATACAGCGCGAAGCCGCACAGGCCGTCCGTCAGAAAATGCAATACGGCGTAAAATGTGGTCTGCATGATCCTTTACAGTTCTTTCGCCCGGTTGTACGCGCGGACGACGGCTTCCTCCGTATCGGAGAAGAAGCTGCCCTCCTCCAGCGCGGACAGGCCCGCCAGCGTCGTCCCGTGCGGGCTGCAGACGGCCTTCCTGAGCGCCGCCGGATCCACGCCGGTCTCCGACAGCAGGACGGCCGTGCCCTTGACGGTCTGGACCGCCAGCGCCGTGGCCTCTTCTTTCGTGAAGCCGACGCGCTCTCCGCCCTTCACGAGGGCTTCGATGAAATAGCAGATGTAGCCGGGGCCGCTGCCCGAAAGGCCCGTCCCCGCATCGATCATTTCCTCCGGCACTTCCAGCAGCCTTCCGGCATGCGAAAGCAGCGACCGGTATACTTCTTTTTCTTCGTCCGTCGCGCCTTCCGCGCACCAGACGATCATGCCTTCACCGACCGATGCCGGCAGATTCGGCATGAGGCGGATGACCGGCACGTCTTCCCGGCCCGCGAACGCGCGGATCCTGGATACCGGCACGCCGGCCGCCATCGTCACGAGCACGAACCGGTCGGTCCGCGCCTGCAGCACCGGCCGGATCTCGGCGAACAGTTCTTCCATGCCCTGCGGCTTGACGCCGAGGAAGATCTGCCGGCAGGTCCCGGCAATGTCCGCCGCCTCCGACGCTGCAGCGCCGGTTCCGTCCGCAAGCGTCCGGACTTTCTGTGCGTCCCGGTCGGCGATCATGAGCCGCTCCGGCGCAACGGACTTCGCGGCCGCGCGGATCAGCGCGCCGCCCATGTTCCCGCATCCGATGAAACCGTACTTATCCATGTCTATTTCCTCACCTGTCCGTTTCCGAGGACAACGTACTTGTAACTTGTCAGTTCCTGAAGGCCCATCGGGCCGCGCGCGTGCAGCTTCTGCGTCGAGATGCCCATCTCGCAGCCGAGGCCGAAGCAGCCGCCGTCCGTGAAGCGCGTCGACGCGTTGACGTAAACGGCCGCGCTGTCGACGTACGTCGTGAAATACGACGCCGCTTCCGTATCCTGCGTCAGGATCGCTTCGCTGTGATGCGTCGAGTGCGCGCCGATGTGCCGGACGGCTTCCCGGACGTCCGCCACGACCTTCACGGCCAGGACGTAATCCAGGAATTCCGTGTCGAAATCCGCCGGGAGGGCCGGCGTGCCCGGAATGATCCGCCGCGCCTTTTCGCAGAGCCTGAGCTCGACCGGCGGAAGTCCTCTCCGGACCCGTTCCCCGACCAGCCTTTCTTCCAGCAGAGGAAGGAATTCCCCCGCGGCCGCTTCATGCACGAGCAGCGTTTCCGCAGCGTTGCAGACCGACGGCCGCTGCGTTTTCGCGTTGTCGACGATCGACAGGGCTTGTGCAAGGTCCGCGGTCCTGTCGACGAAGATGCTGCAGATCCCGGTGCCGGTCTCGATGACCGGGACGGACGCGTTGTCGACGCAGGCCTTGATGAGCCCGGCGCTGCCGCGTGGGATCAGAAGATCCACAAATCCGCGCGCCTTCATCAGCTCCAGGGCGCTCTCCCGCCCCGTGTCCTCCACGAGCCACACGAGGTCTTCCGGAAGGCCCACTGCCGCAAGCCCCTTCTTCAGCGCGCCGACGACTGCCGCCGCGGAGCGGTGGGCTTCCTTGCCCGAACGCAGCACGCAGACGTTGCCGGATTTGATGCAGAGCGCGGCCGCATCGCTCGTCACGTTCGGCCGGCTCTCGTAGATGATCGCGACGACCCCGAAGGGCACCGCGACCTTCTTCAGCAGCAGACCGTCCGCGGTCGTGCGCTCGTCCAGCACCCGTCCGACGGGATCCGGCAGGGCCGCGACGTCGCGGATGCCGTCCGCCATGCCGCGGATGCGCGCCTCGTTCAGCATCAGCCGGTCCAGCATCACCTCGCTGATCCGGCCCTTCGCGCTTTCGAGGTCCTTTTCATTTTCCGAAAGAATGTGCGCCGTGTCTTCCAGGATCGCGTCCGCCATGCATGAAAGCGCGCGGTCCTTCTGTTCTCCGGTCACGCCCGCGAACAGCGGGACGGCCTGTTTCGCCTGCTGCAAGATCTCTGTTGTCGTCATTCTGCGCCTCTTTCTTCAGGGGATGAACCGGGTGCCGGCCGCCTCGCCCGCAGCGATCCCGTACAGGATGTCCGGATCGCCGCCGTTCGCGATGACCATGGAGACGCCTGCCTCCATGCATCGCGCCGCGGCCTCGAGTTTCGTCTTCATGCCGCCGGTGCCGACGCCGGAGACGGAACCGCCGCCGAGCGCCATCAGGCTTTCATCCAGCGTGCGGACCTCCTTGATCAGCTCGGCCGACGGATCCTTGTGCGGGTCCGCGGTGTACAGCCCGTCGATGTCGGACAGCAGGACCAGAAGGTCCGCGCCGACGTTCACCGCGACGACGGCTGCCAGCGTATCGTTGTCGCCGATCACGATCTCTTCGGTCGCGACCGTATCGTTCTCGTTGATGACCGGGATCACGCTAAGCGACAGGAGCCGCTCCATCGTGCTCATGAAATTCTCCCGCCGGTCCTGATGACGGATGTCGGAGGCCGTCAGCAGGATCTGCGCGACCGTATGGTTGTATTCGGAAAAGAGCCGGTCGTACACGTACATGAGCTCGCACTGCCCGACCGCCGCCGCGGCCTGCTTCGTCGCCATGTCCTCCGGACGCCCGGACAGTCCCAGTTTCGACACGCCCATGCCGATCGCGCCGGAGGAGACCAGGATGATCTCGTGCCCGGCGTTCTTCAGGTCGCTTAAGACCTTGCAGAGCTTCTCCGTCCTTTTGATGTTCAGCCTGCCGTTCTCATACGTCAGCGTCGACGTGCCGATCTTTACCGCTATTCTCATTTCTGCCTCCGCGCGATCTCTTTCAGACTGACGGTCTCGAATGCCGGCCGCCGCGCGTTCTCTTTCGCGAGGCATACCGACAGTGCATATCCCGGTATCTTTTTATACTCGAAAAAAGCGCAGTTCTCCGGCCGGCTCCCGTTTTTCCCGGGCACCGCCGAAAAAGAGCCGAACGGCTTTTTCAGGCCGTCGCCCAGCGCTTTGACATAGCTTTCCTTCAATGTCCAGACCCGGAAGAAAGCGCGGCGCTTCCGCGCGGCCCCGTGCCTGGAAAAGATGTAGTCCTGCTCTTCTTTGGAGAAGAAGCGCTTTGCCACCTTGAGCAGTCCGTCCCGCAGTTCCTCGACGTCGCAGCCGGCTTCCGCATCCGAAAGCACGCAGACGGCGTAATGCCCCGAGTGGGCCAGATTGAACCGGACGCGCGGCGCGTGCGTAAGATACGGTTTTCCGCCGGGACCGGCCTCTGCCGCGTCCTTCCCCGCAAGCCCCTGTTTTTCGAGCGCGTGCTGCAGCAGGATGCCGGCGCCGAGCGAAAGATACCTGTCCTTCTCCTGTTTCAGCCGGCCGATCTTCTCCTTCCGGTCCGCAGGCATCCTGCCGTACCAGAACCGGTACAGCGCGGGGTCCTTCAATTCATCGGTGTCTGCCACGTAAACGGCCGTTTTCATACGTTCCTTCTCCGGGGGTATATGCTACCATTATCTAGATATTTTATCGGTTCGCGGCGCAAATTGCAAGCGTCTCGGCCCATTTTCGCCTTGCCCTGACCGCAAAACCGTGCTATGCTTCTTCTGTTCACGGAGGTGCGTACGACATGACGTATGACAACAGACTGATCGCCGGAAAGCTTCGCCGGTGGGAAGGCTACCTATCCAATTTCAAACTGCCGCTCTGGGAGGAGATCCCGGATCTCGGACTTTTCATGGACCAGGTCATCGAGCTGCTGAAGCAGTATCTGGACTATCTGCCGCCCGAACTGAAGGAAGAACAGTTCATCACGGCCGCGACGATCAACAATTATGTCCGGACGAAGATCATGCCGAAGCCGGTCAAGAAGCGGTACTACCGTGTCCATATCGCGTATCTGATCATCATCTGCACGCTGAAGCAGACGCTGAGCATCTCGACGATCGGCCACGTGATCCCGCCCGAGACCGACGCAGAGGAAGTACAGCGCATCTATGATTCCTACGTCCTGCGGCACCGGCAGGCCGCCGATTATTTCATCGAGCAGGTCCGCATCGTCGCCGGACCGATCCTGGAGCACGAGGACGACGGTTCGCCGATCGCGACCGGCGACACCGGGGACCTGATCACGTTCACCGCGATCATCGGCGGCTTTTCGAAGCTGCTTGCCGAGAAGCTGCTCCTGCTGGAAGGCAAGACGCTCGAGAACGGCGGCAGCATCGAGATCCGCAAGGGAAGAAGGAACCGGAAAACAGAATAAACCGAAGAACGTTTGAACGCCCCGGCTTCCGCATGACGGAGACCGGGGCGTTTTGTATCGATCTGCTCAAGTTTTCTGCGGGCGTCAGTTCTCCGTCTCACCGGCTTGTGCGCCGTCGTCTCCGGAGAATTCACCCGCGTCGTCCGTGAATTCGGACGCGTCCGGACCGGCATTGCCGGAGGCGTCCGCCGCGGCGGCCAACGCTTCCGCAGAGACGGCAGCCGTTTCGGGACTGCCGGCGTGCTCTTCTTTTGCTTCGGCTTCGGCTTCCGCTTTGCCGGTCACTTCCGCCCGGTGTTTCTTTTCGCTCTGATCCAAAAGATATCCGACCAAAAGACCGATCA
>JAGDBR010000189.1 GCA_017958935.1 Lachnospiraceae bacterium
AGATCTCGACGGCCCTGCTGGAGCAGATCTTTGAGAAGAATACGCCGCTGCACGACGGCGCGGTCGTCATCCGCAACAACCGCATCGTGGCGGCGACCTGCCTTCTGCCGCTGTCGCAGAACATGGACATCAGCAAGGACCTCGGGACGCGCCACCGCGCGGGCCTGGGCGTGTCCGAGCAGAGCGACTGCGTGACGCTGATCGTTTCCGAGGAGACCGGCGCGATGTCGATCGCCGTCGGCGGCGACCTGAAGCGGAACGTTACCTCGCAGGAGATCCGGGAGGCGCTCGGCGTCCTGCCGGAGGAAGCGGCGGCCGGAAAGAAGCCTTCGCTGTTCGCACGCATCAGAAAGGAGGTCGGGACCGATGAAAGAGAAGATTAAAGGCTTTTTCACGAACAATGTCGGGTGGAAGCTCGTTTCATTGCTGCTAGGCCTGGTCATCTGGGCGGTGATCACGAACACGCAGGATCCGGTGCAGACGAAGGTCGTGAACGTCCCGATCCGTTATCTGAACGAGGAGCAGCTGCTCCGGGAGGAGAACCTGATCTTCATGTCCGGCCCGGACACGGTCTCGATCAGCGTTCAGGCGCAGAATTCGAAGCTCGCGTCCGTCACGTCCGCGCTGTTCTCGTGCGAAGCGGATCTGATGGACCATAACGGCGGCGACATCTCGAGCCAGCGCGTGCATCTGACGGTCACGCAGACCGGCGGGGAGAGCATCATCCATGACTGGTCGTACGTCCGCAACAACCCGAACATCAACGTCGTCATGGATGAACGCGTGACGAAAGAATACCCCATCCAGCTGCTGCCGGAAGACAGCCTGACCGAAGGCCTGATCCTGGAGGGATCCGTCGTCTTCAATCCCGCCGTCGTGACGGTGACGGGGCCGAAGACGCGCTTCGCCGACGTCGCCGCGGTGAAGGCGGCCGTCAACATGAAGGAACTCTCGAACGAGGGCAGCGGAAACATCCAACGTCTCGTCGAGCTGAGGCTGTACGACGCGAACAACCGCGTCATCTCGGACAGCTCATTGAAACTCAGCGTGACATACTCGATGATGTCCGCGACGATCGACCGGCTGCAGAGCGTGACGGTCATCGTATCCGGCACCATCGGCACGCCTTCGGAGGGCTACCGTTATCTGTCGAGCGCCGTTTCGCCGCAGACACTGTCGGTGCAGGGCCTGAAGGGCGCCGTGGCCGATTTCACGGAAGTCTACATTCCGGCGGAAGACATTGACATCACCGGCATCACGGGACCGAAGGATTACCAGGTCGACGTGACGAAGTACTTCCCGGACGGCGTCCGCCTGTCGGACGGAGACGGGATCGTGACGGTCCACATCGACGTGGAGCCGGTGACCAGCCGGCGGTTCGAGATCCGGCCGGGCGACATCCTGATCTACGGTGAAGAGGAAGGCTACGAATACACGCTCCGGTCGATGGAGGTCGACGTTATGGTGCAGGGCTTCGACGAGGATCTGGACGTGTTCCGCGTCTCGAAGCTCGGACCGGCTGTCGATGTATCGGGGCTGGAGGAAGGCTACCATGAGGTCCCGATCGAGATCAACACTGTTGCCGGCTACCGGATCGAGAATGCCGAGGAGCTCGTGACCTTCGTGACCGTGAAAAAGGTAGAGATCCCTTCGAGCGAATCCGAATCCGAGACGCAGGGCCCGACAGAGCCTGTGACGGAAACGGAAGAACCGTCCGGCTCGGAGATTCCGACGGAAAGCGTGACGGAAAGCGAGCCCGCTTCTTCGACGGAAGAAGAGACGACTGCCCCGGGCAGCAACACCTGACCGCATTACATTTTTCAGGAGGGCCGTTTCATGGGCCAGATCAAAGTTCAAAGATGCGAGATCGAGGGGCTCTGCGTGATCGAGCCCACCGTCCACCGGGACGCGCGGGGCTATTTCACCGAGACCTATAATCAGAATGACATGAAGGCCGAAGGACTGGACATGGTCTTCGTGCAGGACAACCAGTCGATGTCCGCAAAGGGCGTGCTGCGCGGCCTGCATTTCCAGAAGCAGTTCCCGCAGGGAAAGCTCGTCCGCGTGCTGCGCGGCAAAGTGTTCGATGTCGCCGTCGACCTGCGCGCAGGCTCGAAGACCTACGGCAAGTGGTTCGGCGTCGAACTGTCCGAAGAGAACATGAAGCAGTTCTACATCCCGGAAGGCTTCGCGCACGGCTTCTATGTCATGTCCGATACCGCGGTCTTTGCGTATAAATGCACGGATTTCTACCATCCGGGAGACGAGGGCGGCCTGCTGTGGTCCGACCCCGAGATCGGCATCAACTGGCCGATCGAGCCCGGAACGGAGCTCATCATTTCAGAAAAGGATCAGAAGTGGCTTGGATTGAAGGACACTTTTAAGTTTGAGTAAGCATGTCGAAGGTCAATATCCGGCAAATCCATAAAAAAGTGATCCTGGGGCTTCTGGCCGCGGCCGTTCTGGTCACGGTCGGCTTCTTCGGGAAGCTGCTGCATACGGAGATCGGCGGCGTCAACGTCACCTTTTACTACCTGTGCGGCTGGGCGGCCGTTTTCTTCCTCGTGACCCTGTATTTCAGGCACATGGAGCGGGCGCAGCTGATCGGCTACGAGTCCGCGGGGCTGAACTTCATGGAGACGGTGCACAAGTACCGTTTCCTGATCGAGCAGCTCGTGCTGCGCGACTTCAAGATCAAGTACAAGCGCTCCGTGCTCGGCGTTTTCTGGAGCTTTCTGAACCCGCTGCTGATGATGCTGGTCCAGTATGTGGTCTTCAGCCACATCTTCAACGTGCGTGCGGCGGACATCCAGCATTACGCGGTCTACCTGCTGTGCGGCATCATCATCTGGAACGGCTTCAACGACTGCTCGGTCCAGGCGCTGCGTTCGATCATCGGCAATGCGCCGCTGATCACGAAGGTCTACGTGCCGAAGTACATCTATCCGGTCGCGAAGGTGCTTTCGGCCTCCATCAATATCGTGCTGTCGATGATCCCGCTGCTGCTGGTGACCATCGTCTACGGCCTGTTCTCGGAGCCGCACCTGTACCTGACGAACGCGGTCGCGCTGCTGCCGTTCGGCCTGCTGTTCCTGCTGATTTTTTGCATCGGCATCGGCTTTTTCCTCTCCGCGCTGATGGTGTTCTTCCACGACGTGGAGTTCCTGTGGTCGGTCTTTTCGTCGATCTGGATGTACGCGACGCCGATCATCTATTCGCTGTCGATGTTCGCGGACCGCGCGGGCTGGATCGTGAAGGCCATGCAGTTCAACCCGATGTACCATTACATCCAGTTCTTCCGGACGATCATCCTGGACGGGACGGCGCCTGCGCTGTCCGAGTTCGCGATCTGCCTCGGCTTCGGCGTGCTGGCGACGGCGGTGGGCCTGTTCGTGTTCAAAAAGACGCAGGATAAATTCATCCTGTATCTGTAAGGGGGACGTATGGATCAGAACAATGAAAAAGAGCTGATGATCCGGGTCACGGACGTGTCCATGCGTTTCCGGATGGAGGAGGACCGGTCGGCCTCGCTGAAGGAGACCGTCACGAAACTCCTCTCAAAGAAGCTAAAATTCAAGGAATTCTATGCGCTGCACGATGTCTCGTTCGATGTGTTCAAGGGCGACGTCCTCGGCATCATCGGACGGAACGGCGCCGGCAAGTCCACGATCCTGAAGATCATCTCGGGCATCATGAAACCGACGGCGGGCGAAGTGGAGCGGTACGGGAACATCGTCCCGATGCTGGAGCTGGGCTCCGGCTTCGACATGGATCTGTCCGGCCGGGAGAACATCTTCCTGAACGGCGCGATCCTTGGCTACGACAAGCAGTTCCTGAATGAGAAATATGACGAGATCCTGGATTTCTCGGAGCTGCACGAGTTCATCGAGATGCCGCTCAGGAACTATTCCTCCGGCATGATCATGCGCCTTGCGTTCTCGATCGCGACCGTCGTGGAGCCGGAGATCCTCATCGTCGACGAGATCCTTGCGGTCGGCGACATCAACTTCCAGCAGAAGAG
>JAGDBR010000190.1 GCA_017958935.1 Lachnospiraceae bacterium
CATTCGGACAAAAAAGGACACAAAACCACAATATATAGGGTCATAGTCTGTGATAGTATACCATAAAACCGGATAAAGTCAAATAAAAAAGAGGCTTTCTTTTGAAAGCCCCTTTTATTTCTGCCGTTCCGCGAACGTCCGCTCGACGTCCCGGCGCGCGTCCTGTTTCGCGATCGCCTCCCGCTTGTCGTAGAGTTTCTTGCCCTTCGCCAGCGCGATCTCGATCTTCACGAGCCCGTGGTCGAAATACGCTTCCAGCGGCACGAGCGTGCAGCCCTGCTCCTTCACCTTGCCGGAGAGCTTCGCGATCTCCTTCTTGTGCATCAGGAGCCGGCGTACGCGCAGCGGATCCTTGTTGAAGATATTGCCCTTCTCGTAAGGCGAGACATGCATGCCGAAGACGAAGATCTCTCCGTCCTTGATGCGCACGTACGCTTCCTTCAGCGAGCACTGGCCGAGCCGCATCGACTTCACTTCCGTGCCGAACAGCTCGATGCCGCACTCGTACGTCTCCAGGATGAAGTAGTCGTGCCGGGCTTTTTTATTGTTCGCAATGAGCTTCCGCCCCTTTTCCATTCAGCTCACCTTCTTCAGGGCCGCATGCGGCGGCCGCCTTCACCTTTGCGGGCCGCTTCTTCAGACAAAAAGAAGGCCCCGCAAGCCGGAGCCTTCCAACCTCGTTTCGGCGTCAGAAATTGAACGCCAGCAGGAACGCCAGCACGAAAAAGCCGATCGCGACGTATTTCGTGATCTTTTCGAGCATGCCCTGCGAGGAACGGCTCTTATTCTTCTCCCAATACGTATCCGCCATGCCGCCGATCGTGCCCAGGCCGGCAGACTTGCCTTCCTGCAGGATCACGAAAAAGATCAGCGCGAGGCCGCACAGCGCGAAGATCGCAGTCAAGATATATCGAAGCACTTCCATGATTCTTCTCCTTACTTTTAACGCCGGCACGACGCACGGCTCATAATATGCCGGTGATGGGACTTGAACCCATACGTGGTCACCCACAACAGATTTTGAGTCTGCCTCGTCTGCCATTCCGACACACCGGCTGATGTCGAACGGACATAGAATAACACAACTGTTCTGAAAAAGTCAAGGATGAATCGCATAAAATCGCGATCCGCGGCCGCTTCCCGCCGCCCGGGCGTCAAACCCGTTCCTCCGGCTTCATTACTTGTAATAATCCCACTTGTGGATGCCTCCGCCCTGCTGGATCGGCGGGACGGTATCGTCGAGCACGCGGAATGTAAAGCCCTTGTCCAGATAGAACTGCAGGACTTCCGGGATGCAGCCGACCGACACGTCCTGACCGTCGCCGTCATGCGACAGGATGACCGGCAGGATGCGCTGCGTCCCCTGGACCGCATTCTCCATGATCTGCTCTTTCGGCATGTTCTGGTCTCCGTCCTCAGTGACGACGTTCCAGTCCCAGTAGACGACGTTCTTTGACTTCAGATACGCAATGAGCTGATCCTTCCACTCCAGCTTCCGGATCGATCCGCCCGGGAACCGGTACAGACGCGGCGTGTAGCCGATCGTGTCTCTCAGATAGTTGTACATCTTGTCGAAGTCGGCCTGCCACGTCTCGAAGTTCGCGTAGAGATGGTCATAATCATGCACCGCGCAGTGAACGCCCAGCGCATGTCCGCGGGACACGATGTCCCTGTAGACCGCTTCGTATTCCGGCTTGTAGACCACGAAGAACGTCGCCTTCACGTGATACTGATCCAGCACGTCCAGAAGGCCTTCCGTCAGATACGACGGGCCGTCGTCGAACGTAATGTAGATCGCGCGCTCCGCATGCAGCTGGTTCGCCCGGTCGAACAGCACGTCCTGATCCGAATCAAAGTCCAGCGGTCCGCCGGTATACTGGCCCGGCGTGACGGGCTCGACCTTCGACGATACGGGCGGATCGGTCGGCTTCACGGACTCGCTCCCGGACTCCGACTGCGGCTGCGTCGCGGGCGTTCCGGGCTCGACGTTTCCGCTCTCCGACGGAGACACGGGATCCGTTTCGCCCTGCGAAGGCGCCGTCTC
>JAGDBR010000191.1 GCA_017958935.1 Lachnospiraceae bacterium
CTTTCCGGCGCGGCGGACCGGGATGTCGTTCGCGGTGCGCTCCTTGCCCTGCGGACGGGTGAAGAGCTTCTGTCCCGGCGTGCCGGCGTCGTCCACGATCTCGACCTCGCCGTAGGCGCTGCCGGAGATCTCGATGTGGTTATACGGCTCGTCCGGCGCATGGAAGGTGATCGCCTTGCCGGAGATCGAATAGCAGTCCCAGTCGGGCAGCTGGAAGTAATCCTTGCGGCCCTTCAGGCGCGAGCGGTTGAACACGCCCGGCCAGGTCGTCTCGCGGATGCCGTCACAGCCTTTCCACCACCAGCGCTTCAGATCGAACGCGTCGTGGACCTCGACCTTGCGGACGCCGGTGTTCGCTGCGATCTTATTCAGCTCCTGGTCGAAGCCGTTGCGCAGCAGCCACTCCTGCTTCGCTTCGCAGGACTTGAAGTCCGGGCTGTATGCCGCGACCTGCGGGAACGCGCCCTTCGCAAGCTCCGCGACCGCCTTGTCCTCGAGCTGCTGGTCGAAGAAGGCCACTTCGGCAATGTCGCCGCCGCGGATGAAGTTGTAGTCGGACTGCACCTGCCAGTGCGAGATCGCGCGGCTGTGCGGGCCGAACTGGTCGAGTCCCGTGAAGTACACCGCCGGGCGGTATTCCTCGGCGATCTTCTTGCCGTTCAGGTAGAAACGGATGCCCCAGTTCTCGTCCCAGGACAGCGCCAGATGGTACCAGGCCTTCGGATCCAGCTTCTTCGGCAGCTCGTACCAGACGCGGGCCCGCGAAAGGTTCGCGTCGGTGACCAGCGCTTCGAAGCCCTCGCCGTTCCAGTCGATGCGCAGGAACACGCAGTCCCAGCTCGAATGGTCCGCGAACGACACGCGGAAGATCGGGAAGGCCGTCGGGCCGACGTCATAGCGCGCGCGCCAGAAAAAGCTCAGCGTGCCGCGCTCGCCGTAGACGTTGCCGGGCGCTCTGTAGGACAGGCGGACCTTGTTGTCGCAGCTGATCGCGCCGCCGAACGGGCCGTCTTTGACGAGTTCCGTCCGCGCGTTGAACACGGGAGCCGCTTCACCTTTTGCGGCCGCCGCTTCGAAGCTGTCGCCCGGAAGATAGAACAGAACCGATCCGGGTATCTTGTTTTTCAGCATGTTTGATGCCTCCTAGAATAATTTTTCGGGGGCGATGGTCCTGCCCCGGGTTGTTTGTTCCTGTTCAGCCTGCGGCCCGCCGGATCCGGCGGCCATCCTCAGCCGAAGCTTTTCAGCACTTTCCGCGAGCGCGGGTCGATGACCGGAAGCTTCAGATAGTCGAAGAACGCCTCCAGGCCGATCTCGCACATACGGAAATTGTGTCCCTGGTCCGGGACGACGAGCCATTCATAGCCGAACGGATCGCCCTGATTTTTGTAGCTTAAGAAGAAGTCTCTCGCAAGCTCGTTCACGTCCCGCCAGGGATCGAGCTCGCCGTACGCGTGGAAGACGCGCGGCACGCAGTTCCCGCTGTCCAGCTGATGCTTCGCCGCGAACTTGTAGCTGTGCATCGTCTGCGAGAAATCGCCGTCCCCGTAGAACGGGACCCGCTGCGTCCATGGCCGGTTCGACCAGTCGGAGTCGCATTTGTCGCCCGCCGCGAGGCCGCCCGCTGCCGCGTAGCACTCCGGGTAGTTCATCGCAATGTAGAAGCAGGCGAAGCCGCCGTTCGAGAAGCCCGAGATGAAGTTGTCCTCCCGCTTGTCGGAAAGGAATCGGAACATCGTCCGGAGCGTTTCCGGCAGCTCCTTCGCGACGAATTCGGCGACGCGCGGGCCCATGGCCATGTTCGCGCCGGTCGATTTGAAGAGCGGCGGGACGATCACGACAAGGTCGCGCGCCTTCGCCATGTTCTCAATGTCACTGTGGCGCTCCCAGTCGCTGAAGTCCTGGCTGCCGCTCGGCATCAGCCACAGGGTCTTGAATTTCTTGTCCGGCCGGTCGAACGCGCCGATGTCCGGCAGGACTGCCCAGACCTGCAGCTCCTGCCGCAAGATCTTGGAGTAAATATGAAGCTGCGTGAAAGGCATCTCATTCACCGCCTTTCATGAAGCGGTCGAACGCGCGGTAGAACGCGTCCTCGGCGAACCACCAGTCGTGGATGCCGTCGACGAGTTCGAATTCGACGTCCGCGTCCAGTTCCTTCGCCTTCGCGACGAGTTCCTCCGCGTCCGCGCGCAGGCCGTCGTCCCGGCCGACCGTGATGTAGGTCGGCTGCAGGTCCTTTGCTTCCGCGCGTTTGGCGAGCAGGTTGTACAGATCGTTGTCGGACTTCAGATATTCTTCCTTCGGCCCGAAGATCCATTCCATCTTGATCGGGCGGTCGACGGTGCTGGCTTCGTACCGGCTCTCCAGGTTCACCGCCGGCGCGAACGCCGCGACGTACCCGTATAGGTCGGGCCGCGACCAGCCGGTGTGCAGCGCGCCCCAGCCGCCCATCGAGAAGCCCGCGATCATCGTGTCTTCCTTCTTCACCGAGATCCGGAAATAGTTCCCGATGAACGCCGGAAGCTCCTCCGTCAGGTAGTCGTAGAACCGGTAGCCGGTGATGCTGTTCGACCACCAGTAGTTATAGCATTCCGGAATGACGACCACGACCGGCTGCGTCCTTAACAGGCGCTCGATCGCCGTCATGCGCAGCCACATGGAACCGTCCTCGACGTACCCGTGGAGCAGGTAGATCACTTTGAAGTTTTCCTTGGAATCCGTACCGCGGTAGTTGTTCTCGCTGTACTGCGGCACGAGGACATTGAGCGTCGTGCCCATGCCCAGTTTTTCCGATTCCATGTGCATTTCAAGCCATGCCATGTTGTCTCCTCCTGTAATGTTCAGCCGCCGTTCTCCAGAAGCGCGTTGTAGACCTCGCGCTTCGAGAGTCCGCGGTCCTTCGCGGCCGCCTTGATCGCGTCCTTGCGTTCCATCCCCTGCCGTTCATAAAGTGCGACGTGCTCGGAAAGCGTCAGCTTCTCCCAGGATTCCTGTTCCTTCTGCCGCTTTTCTGCCGGGTCGGCGCCCTCGATGACCAGCACGTACTCGCCTTTCGGCTCATTGCTTTCGTAATGGGCGGCGGCCTCCCCGACCGTCGTCCTGAACACCTGCTCGTGGACCTTCGTCAGCTCCTTGCACAATGCGATCTCCCTGTCCCCGAGCCCTGCGTCCTTCAGATCATTCAGGGTCCTGAGCAGTTTGTGCGGCGCTTCGTACAGCACGACCGTCGCTTCCTCGTCCTTCAGGACCTCCAATACCGCTTTCCGCTCTTTTTTCTGCACCGGCAGAAAAGCCTCGAACCGGAAGCGCCGCGTCGGCAGCCCCGAGATCACGAGCGCGCTGATCGCGGCGCAGGCGCCCGGGACCGTATAGACCTCGATCCCCGCCTCGACCGCTTTCTGCACGAGCACCTCGCCCGGGTCGGATATGCCCGGCGTGCCCGCGTCCGTGATGCAGGCGACCGTCATCCCGCCGAGGAGCTTTTCCACCAGCTCGTCCGCCTTCTCGAAGCGGTTGAACTCGTGGTAAGCCGTCATCGGCGTGTGGATATCGAAATGATTCAGCAGCTTGATGCTGTTCCGCGTGTCCTCGGCGGCAATGAGATCGGCCGCCTGCAGGATCTCGACGCACCGCGGCGTCATGTGCCCGAGGTTCCCGATCGGCGTCGCGCAGAGATACAGCTTTCCTTTTTCCATCCGCTTGCCTCATGCGGGGCTGAGCGCCCCTGTCCGGCCTGTTTGGCAGGCCTTATTCCTCATAGATCC
>JAGDBR010000192.1 GCA_017958935.1 Lachnospiraceae bacterium
ATGGGCGAGATGACCGCCGCGGTGCCGACGCCCCAGACTTCCTCGACGCGGCCTTCCTTCGCCGCATCGAGAAGCTCTTCTACGGAGATCCTCTTCTCGATGACTTCCACGCCCCAGTCCTTCATGACCTGGATCATGGACTTTCTGGTGATGCCAGGCAGGATGGAGCCGTTCAGTACCGGGGTATAGACTTTGCCGTCGATCTTGAACATGACGTTCATGCCGCCGACTTCCTCGATGTATTTTCTTTCGACGCCGTCCAGCCAGATCAGCGCGGGATAGCCCGCTGCCTCGCTGCGCATGATGGCCCGGTTCGCCGCGCCGTAGTTGCCGCCGCACTTCGTGAAGCCGGTGCCGCCGCGGACCGCGCGGACGTCTTCCGTCTCGAACGCGCCTTTGACCGCGATCAGGCCTTCGGAGAAGTAGCTGCCCGAGGGGGACAGGATGATCAGGAACTGCTCCTGATGGATGCCGTGCAGCGTCAGGTTCGGATCGGTCGCGATCAGGAACGGACGGATGTACAGTGTGTTGCCCTTCTTGTTGGGCACCCAGCGTTCGTCGACCTTGACCAGCGCCTTGACCGCTTCGACAAAGTCGTCCGGATCCACGTAGGGCATGCCCATTCTGTCGGCGGAATTCTTCATTCTCATGCCGTTCTCATCCGGCCGGAACAGTCTGACGCCGCCGTCCGCGCCGCGATATGCCTTCAGACCTTCGAAGATCTCTCCGCCGTAGTGGAATACGCTGGCAGCCGGGTCCAGTACGATCGGACCGTAGGGAACGATGCGGGGATTATGCCAGCCGTCGTCGTCATGATCCATGATGAACATGTGGTCCGTAAAGATGGAACCGAATCCCAGTTTTGATTCATCGGGGAGCGGTTTCGGGTTTGTGGTCTTCGTGATCTTGATTTCCATGTTATATCCTCCTCTGTCGAGCGGTTGTTAACTTAAATTATAGTACTAAATCCAACCAAATCGAAACAATATTTATAATGTCTCGATTATAGTATCTTTATAACAAATAATCAAGCATGGTTTTTGTGAAAACACACAAATCCCATCCCGCCGTTTTCTGTGCTACAATAAGGCGGGGAGAAACGCAGATGGACGTGAAACAGCCGCAGAAGAAAAGCGCAGGAAAACGCTTCGGGATGACCCTGTTCGTCATCGCCGCCGTTTTGCTTGCCCTGTTTTTCTTCTATACGGAAAGCTATTATCACGCGGACCGGACGGCGGTCATGGCGCTCCGCACCGACGACTACGCCGTAGTGACCTCTTCGTGGACCGGCGTGATGTTCGACGGTCCCGGCACGGAGGATCTGCTGATCTTCTATCCCGGCGCCAAGGTGGAGGAGACCGCCTACGCGCCGCTATGCCACGAGCTCGCGGAGGCCGGCCTCGATGTCTGCCTGGGCGGAGTTGCGGGAGGCGCAGAGCCTGACGGCGCAGCACATGGGCCGTGTCGGCCAGGCCTGCATCATCGACCTGGGTGAAGCGGACGACGTCCACCCGGTGCGCAAGCAGGAGGCAGGGGAGCGGCTGACTCTGCTGGCAATGAAGGAACGCTATTACCGCGGGACAGCCTGCAACGGCCCCCGGCTGAAGTCCTACGAGATCGGCGACGGCGCAGTGACGCTGTGGTTCAGCGATGTGGCACTGGGCATCAGTGCGCGCCCGTCCGGGGCATACGCGGAGGCGCGCTACGGGACGGCGG
>JAGDBR010000193.1 GCA_017958935.1 Lachnospiraceae bacterium
CCATCAGGCCCGAGCCGTTCCAGGTCTCCCCGTCCGGACGCGGGACGATGTAGCTCTCATCCGAGAACCCGATATCGTAGAATCCGTTCTGCTTTAGGTATTCGAGCGGGTCCAGGCCGGTGAGCTTCTTAACGAGCGCGCCCATCGTATGGGTGCCCGAGGTGTCGTACTGGAACACGGTGCCCGGCCGGTGCGTCGGCACCGCGCGGAAGAACTCGCGCGTCCAGCAGGCCTTCGGGTCCGCCTTCGAATAGACCGTCATGTCGTAGCAGGTCTCCATCTTCAGCATGTCTTCGATCGTCATCTCCTGCAGCCAAGGATGGACGATGCCCGGCAGATACTCCGGAAAATGGTCGCAGATCCGGTCCTGCAGGCTCAGCCGGCCTTCCGCCGCCAGCTTTCCGATCGCCATGGACACGAAGCTCTTCGTCTCCGAATACATCCGGTGCAGCGTGTCTTTCTCGAACGGCGCGTAATACAGCTCCGTCACGAGTTTGCCGTGCCGCTCGATCAGCAGGCTGTGCATCGGCAGACCGTGCTCCTTCAGCCGCCTGACCAGTTCAATGACGTCGCGCGTGCGGATGCCCTGCGCTTCCGGCGTACTTCTCTCAAATTCTCTCATGCGCTTTTCTCCTCTGTCTGTCCGGCATTCTCTGCCATAAAAAACGGTGCCGCAAACGCGGCACCGCCATGTTGAATAATTGTGGATCAGCCCTTGACAGCGCCTGCCGCGATGCCGCCGACCAGATGCTTCTGGACATAGGAGAACAGAAGGATCGTCGGGACAACGGCGATGATGGCGCCGGCCGCCAGCTTACCGAAGTTGACCGAGAACTCACCGATCAAGCTCTTCAGTGCGACCGGGATCGTTCTCTTGTTCATCGAGTCGATGAACATGTACGAGAACAGGAACTCATTCCAGCAGGAAATGAACGCGTACGCAGCGACGGTCGCAATGCCCGGCTTCAGCAGCGGAAGCAGGACGCGGAACATCGTGCCGATACGGCTGCAGCCGTCGATCTGTGCCGCTTCCTCGATCGTGTAGTCGATGCCGTGGATGAACGAACGCATCATGATCGAGTCATACGGGAAACGGAACGTGATGTCCACGAGGACCAGGGCCCACAGGCTGTCGAGCATCTTCAGGTTTCTGAAGATCAGGTACATCGGGGTCAGCAGCATGGCGCCCGGAATGAACTGCGTGCAGAGCAGCGCCAGCATGAATCCGTTCTTGCCTTTGAATTTGTAACGGTCCAGCGCATAACCGGTCAGCAGGGAGACCAGGACGATACCGATAACACCGAAGATCGTCTTGAACAGGCTGTTGCCGAAATACAGTCTGAAGTCGGAACCGACCCAGGCATCCACGTAGTTCTGCCAGTATGCTTTCGCCGGCCAGAAGACGACGTTCTGAGAAATGACTTCAGGCTGCGTCTTCAAGGACGTTGCAAGACACCAGTAGATCGGGATGCAGATGAAGACGATGAACACTAACAGGCAGAGGATGAACAACGTCTTGGTGATGACTTTCTTGAATGTCAGCTTTTTCATCGTGTCAGTCCTCCTTTCCGTAACCGGTCAGCGTCAGGTAGATCGCCGCAAAGACGAGCAGGATGAAGAACGCGATGACGGCGATCGTCGTACCGTAACCGTAGTTGCCGCTCTTGACGGCCAGGTCGGTCATGTACATCGTCAGCGTCATGGTGGCATTCGAAGGTCCGCCGCCGGTCAATGTGAAGATCAGGTCAACGTTGTTGAACTCCCAGACGGAACGAAGCAGGGTCGTGAAGATGATGGAATCTTTCAGCAGCGGGATCTTGATCAGGAAGATCTCCTGGGCCAGATTGCCGCCGTCGACGACGCAGGCTTCGTGCAGGTCCGGTGAGATGTTCTGCATGGCTGCCAGCAATGTTATCGCGAAGAACGGTATGCCACGCCAGATCTCGGCCACGCAGGTGGCCCAGAAGGCAATGTCTTTATTTGCCGTCCAGGCGATGCCCTTGCTGATGATGCCGAGGTTCTTCAGAATGCCGTTCAGGAAGCCGTACTGTTCGTTGTAGATCAGCGTCCACAGCAGGGAAGTCAGAACACCTGAGATCGCCCACGGGAAGAAGACTACGCAACGGTACAGGCCGCGCCCGAAGAACTTCTGGTCCAGCAGCAGTGCAAGCGACATGCCCAGGATCAACTGGGAGACGACCTGCGTCAGGACCCACTTTCCGGATTTGCCAAAGGACGTACGGAAGACAACGTCTTTCGCGAGTGCTTTGTAGTTCTCCAATCCGATAAACTCTCTCCGCTTGAAGTCCGTCGACTTATAGTACCACATGGAGTAGCGGAAGACGGAAATCAGCGGGTAGAACATGAATGCAATCAGGAAAAACACTGCCGGGATCAAAAGCAAGTACGGCATCGCATTCCGGATCGTAATGTGCTTTTTGGTTTTCAATTTGCACCCACCCCCCAATTAAGATACTATCATTTTAGTAGAAATCTTACAAAAAGACAAGTCTTTTTTCAGTCTTTTTTTAACCATTTTGTCCATTTCGGGCGTTTTCGGACAAAAAAAGAAGGCCCCCGCACAATGTGCGGGGGCCCGTCCTATGCGGACACCGTCAATGGATCATTGACAGGCTTCTTCTTACTTGCCCTGAGACTTGTTGTAGTTCTCGATCATCGTGTTCTGAGCGGTCTCCCACTCTTCGATGAGCTGCTGGGCAGAGGTGCACGGAATGTCAGCTTCCGAAGCACCGTCAGAACCATAGTGCATCGCAAGGGCCTGGATTCTCGGCTCCATCGACTTCAGCGTAGCAGACCAGTCAGGCATGTAGGACAGAGACGGCTCTTCGATGTAACGGTCAGAAGCGGTCAGTGCCATAGCCATCTTGATGTGGAACTGCTCCTCAAGCCACGGATCGTCCGCGCAGCGAAGGTTCGTCGGCAGCTGGCCGATCATCTGGTTGAAGTAGCCGTTGCCTTCCTCAGAAGCAAGGTAAGCGATCCACTTGAACGCAGCTTCGCGCTCTTCTTCCGGGCAGGTGTCGAAGATGCAGGACGCAAGGGCGCCGGACCAGCCGACGGTCTTGCCGTTCTTGTTCGACTTCGGAAGCGGAGCAGCGCCGAATTCCATGTTCATGGTCGGGAAGTTCGTCTTGTGATCCGGGAACGAACCCAGGTTGTGGAACATGATCGCAGCGGAGCCGTTATCGAACTCGGTCGTCATGTCGGTGTAGGTCTGGGTCAGGTCGGATTCAGCAGTTGCCTTCTTGTAAAGGCCGACATACTTCTCAACGAATTCGATCGCATCCGGATTGTTGATGTTGGACTTGCCGTCATCGCCGATCTGGGCGGAGATGCCCATGTAATCGTAGATGTAGTTGTACAGAGAGTCTGCACCGCCGGAGCCGCCGCGGAACGCAAGCGCGTACTGGTTGTTGTTCGGATCGTTGACTGCATCAACATTGTTGAACCAGTCATCCCAGGTCCACTCGTACGGATCGCCGAGGTTCGCCTTGTCGAAGTAGGTCTTGTTGTACCAGAAGATGGAGATGTTCGCGGAACGCGGAAGCAGGTACAGCTTGCCCTGACCACGGTCAGCAAGGACCTTCATGACCGACGGGGTCAGATCCTTGAACTCATCCCAGGTCTCGCAGTACTTGTCGAGCTCGACCAGATGGCCGGAATCGACAAGAACAGACTGCTGGTCACCCTTGCAGCCGCCGGTATCCGGGGTCGTGCCGCCGTCAAGAGCCTTCAGGTATTTCTCGAGGGATTCTGCCTGGACCAGGCCGACATAGTCGATCTTGATGCCCGGGTTCGCAGCTTCGAATCTCTTGATCATTTCCTTGAAGTACGGGGTACGCTGGTCAGTAGCGTTCTCATCCCAGTAGGAAATCGTGACTTCCTTTGCCGGAGCGGGGTCGGTCGGCTTCTCGGTCTGAGATTCGACCGGGCCCGGGTTCTGCGACGGAGCCGGCGTCGGGGTCGGCTTGTTGCAGGCCGCCAGAGAAACGATCATGAGCCCTGCTAACACAAGTGCCAAAAGTTTCTTCATTTCTGTTCTCCTTTTTTTATTTTTCCGGGCAGCGCGAGGCTGACCGAAATTAATACTGAATATAGTTTACCATAATAATCGGGTTTGTCAATAATTTGTTCATAATTTCTCGGACCGCCGTCCGCTCTTCCGCTTGCTCTCCTTCCCGCGGAAGGCTTCGGGGCTCATGCCCGTGTACTTCCGGAAGGTCGCCGAGAAGTACTGGGAGGAGCTGAAACCGACTTCCCGCGCGATCGTGTTCACCAGCCGGTTCGTCGACAGCAGCAGCTCCTTCGCCCGCTCGATGCGCGTTTCGGTCAGCTGCGTCGTGAACGTCGTATGGTTCTCGTTCCGGAAAATGACGGTCAGGTACGGGATCGAGATCCCCAGCGCGTCCGAGACCTTCTTCAGCGTCAGGCCCGGATCCGAATAGTGCGTGTGCACGTAGTCCAGCGCCTCGTTCGCCAGATACGCCTTGCGGTTGTTCCCGCTGACGCGCTTCCCCACGATCTCCTTCGCCATGCCGGTCACGCACTCTTCCATGTCGGCCAGCACGCGCATGTGCATGATCTGCTTCAGCGTGTCCATGTCCAGGGCGCTCTCCGCGATGCCGGAGTTGTCGGCCTTGCAGACGGCGACGGCCAGGTTCAGCGTGATGAAGCGGCAGGATTCGAGCGAGATGTTGCCGTCCTCCCGGATCAGGGCATAGACGCCGCGGATCATCTTCAGGGCTTCGGCCTCGTTGCCGGAGCGGATCTGGCGGCTCAGTTCGCGGTCGGGGACCGGGATCAGCGTCTCTTCGGTCACAGGCGGGACGTTGGCGTCTTCATAGAAGATCGTGCCCAGCCGGTCGATGTGGCGGTTGTGCAGCAGGCGGTCGGCCGTGCGGTGCGCCCGGTAGATGCCCTGGGTCGTCGGGACCGCCTGGCAGACGGCGGCCGTCAGGATGCAGTTGTCCAGTTCCTTGTTCAGCGCCACGATGCCCTCCAGCACGCGGCCGATGAACGGATTGTCCTGCGTCATCGCGGCCTCGGTCTGCAGGATCAGGTGCAGCCACTCGTAGGACGTGCCCGCGGAGTATACCGTCGCCGTGTGGCCGTACTCCTCGCTGAGCCCGCGCACGAGCAGCGACACACGGTTCTCCAGATACGGGATCAGCCGAAGGATCGGCTCCTCCTGGCGGAAATCCTGCTGCCGCGGATCCAGCGCGACGACGATCACGAAGCAGGGCGTCCCGAAGAAGCGGATGTGCACGCGCTCCGCCTCGTCCTTCAGCATCTGCGCGTCGACCTTGCCCTGCATCAGGCGCGTCACGAACATGTGCTGCGTCATGTCGGAACGGTCCGGCCGCTTCAGCGTTCCGCCGCCGAACAGGCGGTGGAGCTCTTCGATCCGCTGCAGCAGCGCGGAAAGCTCATCCGGAGAAAACGGAAGCGTCAGGCAGTCGAAGGCGCCCGCTTCCATCGCGCGCTTCACGTTCTCGTAGGTCTTCTCTTCAATGCAGACCGCCGCCGGGCAGTCCGGGTAGATCGCGTGCAGCCGCTTCAGGGAAGCAAAGATGTTCCCGTCGTCGGAAGCCGCGACGAGGATCAGGTCGGCGCGCTCATCCCTTAAATACCGCATCACGTCGGCTTCGGACTCGAAGGCGATCACGAAGATGTCCGGTCCGAGTTTCAGCGCCGCGTTTTCCAGTGATTCACGCCTGGTTTTTGCCGCGTCCAGCAGTAAAAGCGTAGTTTCATTCATTTTTCCTACACTCCTTTGCTTAAAATATCAAAAATCGCAAGCACACGATGTTCGTTTTCGGATAGTACTATATCATACTGCGGCGGATCATTGCAATTTCTTTTTAAAAGAAGTATACTTGAAACAGGAAGAAAAAGGAGACAGACCATGGTCTTTACGGTAAATGTCGGAAATACGGTCACGTCCTACGGCGTCGCGTTCTCCGCGGACGACATCCGCTTCAGGCGGACCTCGACCGTCGAAACGAAGACCGACCTGGAACTGATGCTGATGTTCCTGTCCTTTCTGGAGGAACAGGGGCTCCGGGCGGAAGACATCCGCGCGTCGGTGCTCTCGTGCGTCGTGCCGCCGCAGAAAAGCGTGCTCATCCGCGCCCTGAAGCGTCTGACCGGCCGCGATCCGCTCGTCGTCGACGCGTCCTGCGCCTGCGGCTTCACGATCGGGCTGCCGGAGAAGAACGAGCTCGGCGCGAACCTGATCGCGCTCTCTTCGGCCGTTGTCCGCGACTACGGCGTGCCCGCGATCCTGATCAACGTCGGGACCGCGACGTCCTTCGGCCTCATCGACAAGGACGCGGTCTTCTGCGGCGGCGTGCTCTATCCGGGCATGCAGAACGCGCTCGACGCGCTCATTTCGCGCACCTCGCTCCCCCCGATGGAGGTCGAGGGCAATACGCGCCTGACGGGCAAGAACACCTTCGATTCGATCCAGGCCGGCGTGCTCTACGGGCATGCGGGGGCCGTGGACCGGATCCTGGACGAGCTGCTCTTGCTGGCGCCGGGCGCGAAGATCGTCATTGCAGGGAAGCGCGCCCGCGCGCTCGCCGGCGTCCTGCGGCACGAAGCTTCGGTCGACGACGCGCTCCTGCTGCGCGGCCTCTATTATATCGAAGAAGCGAAAGGAGGCCGTCCATGATCCTGACCGTCGACATCGGCAACTCGAACATCTGCTTCGCTCTCCATGACAACGATCCTTCGCCCCTCTTCTTCGAGCGGGTCTCCACGGACCGCAGGAAGAGCGCGATGGCATACGAGAAAGACATCCTCGCGATCCTGAAGCTCCACGGGACAGCGCCCGGCGACGTCACCGGCGCCGTGCTCTCCTCGGTCGTCGAAAGCGTCACGAACCCGGTCACCGCTGCCATCGAAGCCGCGCTGCCGTGCAGCGTCCTGCGGGTCTCCGAATATATGAAGAAAAGCTTCGACAACCGCACGGACCGTCCCGAGACCGTCGGCACCGACATCCTGTGCGACGTCGAGGGCGCGCTCTCCATGTACGGCGCGCCGCTCATGACCTTCGACCTCGGCACGGCGACCGTCGCGACCTTCGTGCAGCCGCAGAAGAACGGCCGGCCGGCGCTGGAGCACGTCTTCATCCATCCGGGCGTCAGGACCTCGCTCTACTCGCTCTCCGAGAATACGGCCGCGCTGCCGGACATCTCGCTCGAGCAGGTGGATCATATCCTCGGCACCGACACGGTCTCGTCGATCCGCGCCGGCATCTTCTACGGCACCGCCGGCCTGATCGACGGCTTCGCGACGCGGTTCGAGGAAGAGACCGGTTCTCCCGTGACCGTCTGCCTGACGGGCGGCTTAAGCCCCTTCATCGCGCCTTATTGCCGGCACGAAGTGCACCGGGACGGCGAGCTTCTGATGCGCGGCCTGTACCGACTCTGGGAAAAGAATCACTGAAGACGCAAAGAAGCACAAAAAAGACAGCGGCCTGCATAGGCCGCTGTCTTTTTCATGTTCCTTTTACAGATAGACTTTCTGGGATTCGGGATCCTTCATGGCGTTCTTCAGCGCCTTCGACGCCTTTTTCTTCCGCGACTCGGGCACCGGGACGTCATAGAGCCAGTACGCCGCGGCCGCGAACGCGACCAGCGCGATGGGGATCACGGTCCCCTTCGTGAAGCTGAAAGCCTTCGTGCCGTTCGACACCAGGCGGATCCGCTTCCGCGTCTTCAGGAACGGCCCCTTCTGCGGGCGTTTTCTTTTTTTCTTCGGCATGGCCTGTCCTCCCGTGGATGCGCCTTCCGGCAGTTTCCCGACCGTCCGGCGGCAGATTTCGTTACAGTTTCAGATCCTTCGGGACGTATGCGCGGACGAAGATCCCTTCCTCCGTATACGCCTCCTCGAGCAGCTGTCCGTATTTCCGGATCCGTTGCACCTTGCCGGCTTCCGAGAAGGCGAACGTCCTGCAGACGTAAGTCTTCCCTTCGTTCAGAAGCCGCCCTGTCTCGCTTAAAAAGGCCTCTATGCCCTCTCCCGTGACCATCGACGTCAGAATGCACCGCTCGGCGCGCGGGTCCCTGAAAAAGGCCGAATTTCCGCTCAGAAGGTCACACTTGTTGAACAGGGTGATGACCGGTTTTCCGCCGACGCCCAGGTTCGAGAGCGTCTCGTAGACGACGTCTGCCTGGATCCCCCAGTTTTCGTTCGACGCGTCCACGACGTGCACGATGATGTCGGCGTACTTCGCCTCCTCCAGCGTGCTCCGGAAGGCGTCGATCAGATGGTGCGGCAGTTTCCGGATGAAGCCGACCGTGTCGGTCAGCAGGACCTCCTGCCCCGCCGGGAGCTTTAGGTTCCGGGTCGTCGGGTCGAGCGTCGCGAATAGCTTGTTCTCCGACAGGACGCCCGCCTCGGTCAGCCGGTTCAGCAGCGTCGATTTCCCCGCGTTCGTGTAGCCGACGATCGCGACGACCGGCATGCGGTTCTTTTCCCGCAGCGTCCGGTTCACGCCGCGCCGCTTCTCGATCTCCTGCAGATCCGCCTTCAGGCTGCTGATCCGCGAACGGATCCGCCGTCTGTCGGTCTCGAGTTTCGTTTCGCCCGGGCCGCGCGTGCCGATGCCGCCGCCGAGCCTCGACATGGACTTGCCGAAGCCCGAGAGCCGCGTCAATGCGTAGCGCGCCTGCGCCAGCTCCACCTGGATCCGTCCTTCCTTCGTGACGGCGCGCGAGGCGAAGATGTCCAGGATCACGACCGTGCGGTCCAGGACCTTCGTATCCAGCATGTCTTCCAGGTTCTTCATCTGCGCGGGCGACAGTTCGTCGTCGCAGACGATGCCGGTCGCGTCCGTTTCCCGGAGCATTTCCCGGACTTCGTCGATCTTTCCCTTGCCGATATAGGTGCCCGGATGGACGGCCCCGCGGTTCTGGACGATCCGCCCCGCCGTCTCGGCGCCTGCCGTCCGGACGAGCTCGGCCAGTTCGTCCAGCGAAAGGTCCACGTCCTCCACGCCCTCCGTCTGGACGGCGACCAGGATCAGTTTTTCGCGTATTTCCCGATTTTCAATGAGTTCTGTCATATACCGTCCCGGAAGGCCGTCATTTCGTTGCGAGCAGGATCTCGTCGATCACCGGCTGCAGCAGACCGGCGGGCAGCTCCTCCACCTTGCCGTTGTCGCAGGCGTCCGCGATCTTCGGATCGATCGGAAGCTTCGCGACGGCATTGATGCCGAACGGCTCCGCCAGCGCCTCGATATGGCTCTCGCCGAAGATCGCATGGCGTTTCCCGCAGTCCGGGCACTCGAAATACGACATGTTCTCGACGATGCCGAGCACCGGAATGCTCATCATCGCGGCCATGCGCACCGCCTTCTCGACGATCATCGACACGAGTTCCTGCGGGGACGTGACGATGATGATGCCGTCCACCGGCAGCGACTGGAAGACCGTCAGCGGCACGTCGCCGGTCCCCGGCGGCATGTCGACGAACAGATAATCCACCTCGCCCCAGGCGACGTCCGTGTAGAACTGCTTGACGGCGCCGGCAATGACCGGGCCGCGCCAGACGACCGGATCGGTCTTGTTCGGCAGCAGCAGGTTCATCGAGATCACCTCGATGCCGCTTTCGCTCTTCGCGGGATACAGATAGTTCCCGTCCGAGACGACCTGTTCCCGGATCCCGAAGCTTCTCGGGATCGACGGGCCGGTGATGTCCGCGTCGAGGATGCCGACCTTCTTGCCGGCCTTCTGCATCGCGCTCGCGAGCAGCGACGTCACGAGCGACTTGCCGACGCCGCCCTTGCCGGACACGACGCCGATGATCTTATGAATGTTCGACAGTTCGTTCTGCTCTTCCAGAAAGCTTTTCGGATCGCGCTCCGCGCAGTTCTCCGAGCAGCTGGAGCAGTCATGCGTGCAGTCTGCCATATGGACTCCTTATTCCGTGGCGGCTTCCGTGTACTTGCCCTCGACGTCCTCGAAATCGGACAGCGGCTTGTTAAAATACCGGAAGACCGTGTTTTTCAATAAATAGACGTTCCCGTCCCCGTTCATGCCGTACTGGTATTCGCCGGAAGACGTCATGCTGCCGTAGACCAGCGTCCGGACTTCGCCCGATTCGAGCGTGATCCGGATCGTGCCCGCGGGCGGCTCCAGGCCCATGCCGGGCAGGTCCCGCGACTCGATCTTCCGGTATCCGTTCGTCGTGCGCGTATAGCCGACGAGCGATGCCAGCGCCGTATGGTCCACGTTGAACGACGGGTCCGGATCGTAATGCCAGCGCTCGCGCTCGTCCTTCGTGAAGCTGTAGACGGTGTCCGGGTGATCCTTAAGCGTCCACTCCAGATGAACGACGCGCGCGTCGCCGAGGACCATGACCGGATACGTCTCCTGCACCGATGCCTCGGTCGGCGTTTCGTTCTTACTGACGATGCTGCTGATCAGCAGCGCCGCGCCCGCCGTGACGAGGACGCCCAGCACGAGGATCAGCAGTTTGAAGCCTCTGTTGTTCTTCATGTCCGCCTCGCTTACCGCGCCCTGCGCCTTAACGTCACGATGATGCCCGCGACGACCGTCAGGACCGGGATCACGCCGATCAGCACGACCATCCACAAATTCTTCTCCGACGCCGGAACGGTCAGGTAGTCGGAGGTGATCGTCTTGCCGTGGATGCCGATGTTCTCTTCCAGGGACGCCATGTAATCGACGGTGTTCAGGAATAGGTTCTCATTCGCGCCGGAAACGATCGCCGACGCCGTCGGATCCAGGATCGACGCCGAGGTGTACCAGACAATGTACGATTCCTTGCCGGCCTCGTTCTTCTTCGTTACCAGCGCGCCGAGGCAGAACGGACCTTCCGCGTCGCCTTCGTCCTTCGACAGGTGGCTCAGGTCGATCTCCTTCTTCGCGTAAGCGTCGTCCGAGCTCACAAGGAGCTGGCGGATGTCCGAAACGCCCGCCGGCTTCTCTTCGGCGACCCGCAGGCCCGAAGCGCCGAACAGCAGCGCGCGGTAGCCGTACTGGCGGAGCGGCTGCGTGATCGCGTGGACGTTGACCGTCGGCAGCAGGTACAGGCTGTTCTGGCTGGCCAGATAGTTGTTGCTGTTCGGATCGACGACCATGCCCTTTTCCTCCGTCAGGCCGTACTTCGCCATCAGCTTCAGCAGATTGTCGCGCGCCCCCTCCTTCAGCGTCGGGGAGGTGATCAGGAAGAAGTTTCCCCCGCGGTTCAGGAAGTTTTCGATCATGACATATTCTTCGTCCGAGATGTCCGACGAGGGATTCAGCATCATCAGCAGGTCGCAGTCGTCCGGGACCGCGCCCGCGGTCGCAAGGTTCAGCTTGTCGAGCTTGATGTTGTCCAGCTCCACCTTTTCGGTATAGGACGCGTCGACGTAGCTCTCGCCGTGGCCTTCCAGACGGTAGGCCACCGGCAGGACGTCGTTCACGACGTAGGAGACGGCGCTCGTCAGGACGGCGTCGCCTTCGAAGGTGACGACCATCGCGATGCCGCTCTCGGCGGTCTCGTCCATCTGGTAAGACGTCCGGAAGATCTGCGAATGCGGGATGTAACGGTAGCGCTTGTCGGATTCCACGACCAGCGTGTTGTCGGAGATCTGCTCGATCCCGTACTTCGTCGCAAAGCCCGGATTCTCGTCCGGATCGACCGTCTTCAGATGCAGCCTGCGCGACAGGCTGACATAGCGGTTCAGGAAGTTCTCGAGCGTGGGGTCATCCTTGCCTTCCGCATAGATCCAGTAAACGGTGACGTCCATGTCCAGGTTCTTGGCAATGGTCCGCGACTGGCCGGAGATCTCGTAGATGCCGTCCGCCGACAAATCGAACTTCGTCACGGAATCCGGCAGGACCGCCACGGCCACATTGACCAGGATGACGATCAGGACGAGCGCGACCGTCGCGATCACGCTGTAGCCGCCGACGCGCAGCGAGCGCGACTTAAAGGAGTTCAGAAACTTTTTCATCAGCTCCACCTCCTTTTCTCAAGCGACTGGATGCTCAGGAAGACGAAGACCGCCGCGACGCTCAGGAAGAAGACGACGTTCGTCAGGTTGAAGCTCGCGTACATGAAATCCATGTGATAAGCGTTGATGCAGAGCTTCGAGAGGATCTTCGGCACGAGGCCTTCGAACCAGACCGGGTTGATCATGTAGCAGATGACGGTCGCGAAGACCAGGACGATGCCGACCGAGCCCGCGACGGCCAGGTTCTTGACCATCAGGTAGACGACCAGGGCGATCAGCAGGGCGACGCCGATCAGCGTCCCGAACGACACGAGCGCGCTCTTGTCGATCATGCCCGCGATCTGCTGCAGGAAGTAGTTGACCAGCAGCACGACGAACGACAGGCCCGCCGCCAGGATCTGCGATTCGGTGCAGCTCGAGATGAACAGGCCGATCGCAAGGTACGCCGCGCCGATCAGGAAGAAGCCCGCGGCGCCGCCGAGGGCCGCCTTCAGGTTCACGTCGCCGAAGCGCGAGATGATGAATACGTAAAGCGTCGATATGACCGTCGAGATCGCCAGGACGGTCAGCAGCGCCAGATATTTGCCGAAGATGATCTTCGTCGTGGAGACCGGCAGGGAATACAGCAGCTGGTCCGTGCGCTGCTTCTTCTCCTCCGCCATGACGCGCATGGTCAGGACCGGCACCGCGATCAGGAAGACGAAGCCCATGTAGCCGAACACGTACTCGTATTCGGGGAAGGCCTGGTCAAGGCAGATGACCGAGGTGTAGATGCCGGCGAACAGCAGGATGAAGGCGCAGAAAATGTAGCCGGTCATCGTCGTGAAGTACGTCGACAGTTCGTGCTTGTATACGGCTCTCATGCCTGTCCCTCCTTCCGGTCTTCCGCTTCTTCCGGCGAAGCGTCCGCATCCTTTGCGTCTTTCGCCGGGGCATTGCCCGCCGCGTTCTCCTCTTCCTCGCTGACGTCCGCTTCGTTCGTCAGCCGGATGAAAATGTCTTCGAGCGTCGGCCGCTTCGTCGTCATCTGGACGACCGGCACGCCGGCGGACGCGAAGGCGTTGAA
>JAGDBR010000016.1 GCA_017958935.1 Lachnospiraceae bacterium
ATTATATCAATCCGCCCTTTCCTTGTAAAGACTTTCCTGCCGTTTCCCGGGTGTTTTTTCACGCCTGAGCCCGGGGAGTCTTCCGCGTCCCGGCGCAGGCACCCGTACGACGCAGCACCGGACGGCCGTACAAGCATCCCATGCGCAGGCCGCTTACAGCCGGAACAGGCGGTTGCCCTGATATTTCGGCTCGCAGGTGAAGTTCAGCTTGAGCTTGCGGAGCGTCTCCTGCTCGATCATGGTCGGGATGACGGTCAGGTGCATGTCGCAGCCGTGCAGCTTCGGGATCGCGTCCAGCGCTTTCTGCGCGTTCTCGTCGTCCGCCGCGTTCACGGCGAGCGCGATCAGCGTCTCGTCGATGTGCAGGCGCGGGTTGCGGCCGCCCAGGTACGTCGTCTTCAGGTTCTGGACCGGCGTCAGCAGATAGTTCGGGACGAGTTCCTTGTCGTCCGGAATGCCCGACAGATATTTCATCGCGTTCACGACCGCGGCGGTCGCGCAGCCGAAGACATCCTTCGTCTTGCCGTAGACGATCGTGCCGTCCTGCAGTTCGATCGTCGCGGCGGGCTGTCCGGTCTCCCGCTCGATCGCGAGGGCCGGCGGCACGGTCTTCCTGTATTCGGTCGTGATGTCGAGCTCGTCCATGATGGACTCGATGTTCTCGACCTCCTTGCCGACCGGGTTCCGCGAAACGACACGGTCCAGAAGCGCCTTGTAATAACGGCGGATGACTTCCTGCTTCGACGCTTCCTTGCAGGCTTCGTCGTCCGAGATGCAGTAGCCGACCATGTTCACGCCCATGTCCGTCGGGGACTTGTAGGGGCAATGGCCGTAGATCTTCCTGAAGATCGCCGAAAGGATCGGGAAGGATTCCACGTCGCGGTTGTAGTTGACGGCGACCTTGCCGTACGCTTCGAGATGGAACGGGTCGATCATGTTCACGTCGGAAAGGTCCGCCGTGGCCGCCTCGTACGCGAGGTTCACGGGGTGCTTGAGCGGCAGGCTCCAGACCGGGAAGGTCTCGAACTTCGCGTAGCCCGCACGGACGCCGCGGCGGTTCTCGTTGTAGACCTGCGACAGGCAGGTCGCGAGCTTGCCGGAGCCGGGGCCGGGCGCGGTCACGATGACCAGCGGGCGGCTCGTCTCGATGAAATCGTTCCGGCCGAAGCCCTCGTCGGACGCGATCAGGTCCACGTTCTGGGGATAGCCGTCGATATAATAGTGCAGGAATACGGGAATGTCATGCTGGCGCAGGATCCGCTGCAGGCTTTCGACTGCCTGGGAATAACCGCGGTTCCGCGTGATGACGACGGAGCCGACGAACAGCCCGACCGAACGGAACATGTCGATCAGACGGAGCACCTCCATGTCGTAGGTGATGCCGGAGTCGCCGCGGCGCTTCGAGGTCTGGAGCGCGTCCGCCGACACGGCGATGACGATCTCGGCCTGGTCCTTCAGCTGCAGGAGCATCTTCAGCTTGCTGTCCGGCTCGAAGCCCGGGAGCACGCGGGACGCATGGAGGTCGTCGAACAGCTTGCCGCCGAATTCGAGGTACAGTTTTCCGCCGAATTCGCTGATGCGTTCGTGGATGTGTTCGGACTGCATTTTGATGTATTTTTCGTTGTCAAAACCGATTTTCATAAGTCCCCTCCGGCAGGCATCAAATTTGGGTAAATTATACCATAGGGCGGGCGGGTTTGAAAAGCGTTTTTTTACAGAGGAAGGGGGTTTCCGCACTTGCGCGCGCACCGGAATGGTGCTATAATGTGAAAGTTCAAACAAACCGCACGCACGTGCGCAGGGAGGTCTCAAATGGGCAGAAAATCCGTTAAAGAGAACAAGAACATTTACCAGCTCTCCCGGGAAGCTGCCGGGCTGACGCGCGAGCAGGCATCCGAAAAGGCCGTCTACATGTCGGAGGACCGCATCGAAAAGATCGAATCCGGGCGGAGCCTTCCGCATCCGGAAGAAGTCCTGACGATGTCGGAATGCTACAAGCGCGCCGATCTGTGCAACTACTTCTGCTCGAACGAGTGCCCGATCGGCAAGGTCTACGTGCCGGAGGTGCAGCTGAAGGATCTGCAGCGGATCACGCTGGAGGTGCTGAATTCCCTGAACGTGCTGGAAACCGAGAAGGCGCGGCTCATCGAGATCGCCGTCGACG
Organism: Lachnospiraceae bacterium; assembly: GCA_017958935.1. Next base: position 2,165 of record JAGDBR010000016.1, read on the forward strand.
GAGAAGTCGCGGCCGAGGAACGCACCGATTTCGGCAAGATCGCGAAGGACCTCGAGTCGCTCGCAGTCTCCGCAAGCACGCTGAAGATCTGGCTGCAGCACATGCGGCTGTACGATAAGGTCTGACCGGCGGACCCTGAACGGTCCCGCCGTACGCCGCCCTGCCGGTCTTGCGCCGGCAGACACACATGCAACAGAGGAGGAACTGAAAAACATGGCTAACGTTATCGATAAGAACATCGTGATCGGCGATCTGCTTCGCCTGGACCCGACCGTCGCTCCGATCCTGATGGCCGCCGGCATGCACTGTCTCGGCTGCCCCGCTTCCCAGGGCGAGTCGCTGGAGATGGCCTGCATGGTGCACGGCCTGGACGCGGACCAGATCGTCACGCGCATCAATAACTACTTTGCGAACAAGAAAGACTGATCCGCATCCGCAGGTCCGTCCGGACAAACGCCGAAAGCAAAAAAAAGAGACGCATCTCCCACAATGCGCCCCTTAAAATATCATTTATCCACACTTCCCTAACACTACTGATTGCAAACCGCACGGACAGCAAAACCGTTATAGCGGGAACCCATATACACATCGTATGTTCCGTCCGACAAGAAACCGAAACTCCATACATATTCAGGCATGGACGTAAAGTTCGAGCTCGACCAGTAATTACCACTGGAACCAGGAGTATAGACACCGCTATCGCCACTATCGCCGACAGCAGGAAGGAAAATAGAATGGCCGTTAGGTCCAGTAACGATCAATCCGTTCACTCCGTTCCGCGTTGTCCACGCTATCGTGCAGTTGTTCTTCAATTCTTCCATTTCGGCTTTGGTCGGCATACGCCAGTTAGAACCCCAGTTGGCAGTGGCAGCATCGGCACTCGAAGGAAGCGTAGTTGGATTGTCATTATATGTATAGGTACTGCTGTTGTATGTAGTTTTCGGCGAGGTTTCGCCCCAAGCGTAGTAGTCACCGTAGTCAGTAGGATTATCAGCACCTAAGTTGCATGTCGCCCATCTCAATCCGCTTGGAAGTCCAAGGTCAACCCACTCGTGTCCGTCCAATGTGCCTGTTGCTCCACGCCATTGCGCATACAAGGTAAGGTTTGCGGAAATTGTTATCGACTGCCTGTCGGAATACGAAGTTCCGCTTCCGTTGGCAGAGGTGTTCCATCCCGAAAATACATAGTCGGTGCGTGTAAAACTATTTGCCGTCAATGCTTGGGCGACACCAATGGTGAATGTTTGCGGAGACATCGTTCCGCTACCGCCATTGGCATTGAAAGTAACAGTAACAGTATTGGATGTCCACTGCGCATACAAGG
>JAGDBR010000194.1 GCA_017958935.1 Lachnospiraceae bacterium
AGCAGGCGCGTCGCGTGCTGGACCGCGTCGTCGGGTACGAGCTGTCGCCGATCCTCGGGAAGAAGGTGAAGGGCAAACTTTCCGCGGGCCGCGTGCAGTCGGCCGTGCTGTCGATGGTGGCGGCACGCGAGAAAGAGATCAACGCATTCGTCCCCGAAGAATACTGGTCGCTGACCGCAAGCCTTGAAGGTAAAGGCGGCAGGACGGTCTCGGCGGAGTTCTTCGGCAGGAAGGACCGCCGGGTGACGGTGGCTTCCGGCGAACAGGCGGAAGCGATCGAGAAGACCGTGCTGGACCAGCCGTTCACGCTGACGAAGCTGCAGAAGTCGACGCGTGCCAAGATGCCGCCGCTCCCGTTCACGACCTCCACGCTCCAGCAGGAAGCGTCGATCAAGCTGAACTTTTCGACGAGCAAGACGATGCGGACCGCGCAGGCGCTGTATGAGGGCGTCAAGGTGACGGGACGCGGAACGGTCGGCCTGATCACGTACCTGCGTACGGATTCGACGCGGATCGCCGAAGAGGCGGACCGGGCGTGCAAGGCGTTCGTCGCCGCGCAGTACGGCGAAGGCCATGTCGGCAGCGGGACCGTGAAGAACGGGAACAGCGCGCAGGACGCGCATGAAGCGATCCGCCCGGCGGACGTTTCGCTGACGCCCGACATGCTGAAGGGCGATCTTTCGCGCGACGAACTCAGGCTCTATTCCCTGATCTGGAAGCGGTTCGTTTCGTCCCGCATGAAGCCGGCCGTCTTCGATACGGCTTCGGCCCAGTTCGACTGCGGCGAGTACCGTTTCAGCACGGTCACGTCGAAGCTTGCGTTCCCGGGCTATATGCTGGTCTACGGCAACGACGAGGAAAAGGTCTCCGGCGACCAGGGCATCCTGGAGCTGCAGGAAGGCGAAGTCCTGACGTGCGGATCGCTCGGCAAGGAGCAGCATTTCACGAAGCCGCCCGCGCATTACACGGAAGCGACGCTCGTCCACGCGATGGAAGAGGCGGGCCTCGGCCGGCCGTCCACTTACGCGCCGACGATCACGAACATCCTGGGCCGCCATTACATCGCGAAAGAAGGACGGAACCTGTTCCTGACGGAGCTCGGCGACGCGGTCAACACGATGCTCGAGGGCTCGTTCCCCGACATCGTGGACGTCGGATTCACGGCGGCGATGGAGCAGAAGCTCGACGAAGTCGCCGAAGGCAAGGAAGACTGGCACCGGATGATGAAGGAGTTCTACCCGAACTTCTCCAAGGAGATCGAGAAGGCCGAGAAGGAACTGCAGCACGTGAAGGTCGCCGACGAGGTCTCGGACGTCGTCTGCGACAAGTGCGGACGGATGATGGTCATCAAGTACGGACCGCACGGCAGGTTCCTGGCGTGCCCCGGCTTCCCGGAATGCCGCAACACGAAGCCTTTCGTCGAAAAGGCGGGCATCCCTTGCCCGACCTGCGGCAAGGACCTCGTGATCCGGCGGACGAAGCAGGGCAGACGGTTCTACGCCTGCGAGGACGCGGAATGCGGTTTCATGTCCTGGACGAAGCCGAAGGAAAAATAAAAGATATGCAGCAGGACGGCGGAAAATGCTTCCGCCGTCCTGCCTGTGTAAAGAAAATTTTCTTGACAGATCGCCCCGTTTGTACTATAATGCGACAGGCTGAGGCAAATATGGAGCATATCGTCGAGAAAACCTTATTATTCGATTTTTACGGAGACCTGCTGACCGATCACCGGAAGGAGATCTACGAGGCCGTCGTATTCAACGACATGTCGCTGTCGGAGGCCGCCGCGGAGTTCGATATTTCCCGGCAGGGGATCCATGACCTGATCCGCCGCTGCGACGAGGCCATGAGCGGCTATGAAGAAAAGCTCCACATGATCTCGCGCTACACGGCGCTGAAGGAGAAACTCAGGAAGCTGTCGGGCCTTGCGCTGCCGGAAGAGGCGAGACGCCTCATCGGAAGCATGGAAGAAGACCTGGATTCCTGACGGGCGGACCGGCAGGGAACCGGTACAGAGGAAAACACATTGGCATTTGAAAACCTTTCCGATAAATTTCAGGCGATCTTCAGGGAGCTGCGTTCACACGGACGCATCACCGAGGACGACGTCCGGAAGGCCATGCGCGAAGTGCGGATGGCGCTTCTCGAAGCCGACGTCAGCTTCAAGGTCGTCAAAAGCTTCGTCAGCAGCGTGACCGAGCGCGCGATCGGGCAGGACGTCATGAACGGCCTGAACCCGGGGCAGATGGTCATCAAGATCGTGAACGAAGAGATGATCGCGCTGATGGGCGACACGGTCTCGGAGCTTCAGCTTCGTCCGGCGAGCGACATGAGCGTCATCCTGCTGTGCGGCCTTCAGGGCGCCGGCAAGACGACGATGGCCGCGAAGCTTGCGGGGTATCTGCGCTCGAAGGGCCGGAACCCGCTCCTGGCGGCCTGCGACGTGTACAGGCCTGCCGCGATCAAGCAGCTGCAGATCAACGGCGAAAAGCTGGGCATCCCGGTATTCGCCATGGGCGAGAACGCGGATCCCGTCGACATCGCGAAAGCCGCGGTCTCGCACGCGAAGGAAAACAAGCGGAATGTCGTGATCCTCGATACCGCCGGCCGTCTTCACATCGACGAAGAGATGATGGATGAGCTCAAGCGGATCAAGGAGAACGTGAACGTCACGCAGACCGTCCTCGTGATCGACGCGATGACCGGTCAAGACGCGGTGAACGTGGCCGCGAGCTTCAACGACGAGATCGGCATCGACGGCGTGATCCTGACAAAGCTGGACGGCGACACCCGCGGCGGCGCGGCGCTTTCCGTCAAGGCGGCGACCGGCTGTCCGATCCTGTTCTCGGGCGTCGGCGAGAAGCTGACGGACATCGAGCCGTTCTACCCGGACCGCATGGCGGGCCGCATCCTCGGCATGGGCGACGTGCTGAGCCTCATCGAGAAGGCCGAACAGCAGGTCGACGTCGATGAAGCGAAGGAAATGGCAAAGCGCATGCAGAAAGGGAAGTTCGACTACAACAACTTCCTTTCTCAGATGCAGCAGATGCGTTCGATGGGCGGCATCTCGGCGATCCTGAGCTCGCTTCCGGGCGGCATGGGCGCTCTCGGCGGCCGGAAAGGGCAGATGCCCGACGCGGACGCGACCGAAAAGCAGCTGACGAAGATCGAGGCGATGATCCACTCGATGACGAAGTACGAGCGCACGCATCCCGACGTGATCAACCTGCCGCGCAAGAACCGCATCGCGAAGGGCGCCGGCCTCGACATCGCCGAGGTCAACCGGATCGTGAAGCAGTTCGAACAGTCCAGGAAAATGATGAAGCAGATGACCGGCATGATGAACAACCGGCACGGACGCTTCAGGCTGCCGTTCTGAACGGCTTGAAACAGCGCATAAAACGTCAAGTTTTATCATACAAATCACATGTTCATAAGGAGAACAAAACAAGGGCAGTAAAGATGAGATTAAAGAGAATGGGCAAGAAGAAGATGCCGTTCTACCGTGTCGTGGTCGCGGATTCGCGTTCCCCGCGCGACGGCCGTTTCATTGAAGAGATCGGCACCTACGATCCGAATCAGGAGCCGTCCCTCGTGAAGATCGACGCGGATGCAGCGAAGAAATGGCTCGCAAACGGCGCACAGCCGACGGAGACCGTGGCAAAACTGCTCAAGAGCGCCGGAATCGAAAAATGATCGGTACCCGGTTCTTTGAAGGAGGTACCGAATGAAAGAATTAGTTGAAACGATCGCGAAGGCATTGGTCGACGAACCCGACAAGGTCGTGGTGACGGAAGAGACCAATGACAAGGGCACCCACATCATCCTGACGGTCGCGCAGGGCGATACCGGCAAGGTCATCGGCAAGCAGGGCAAGGTCGCGAATGCGATCCGCGCTGTGGTGAAGGCCGCCGGCGTCCGTAAGGGCATCCAGGTGATGGTGGATATCGAATGATCAGAAAAAGCAGGGATAGGGAACGGCGAAGGCCTGTTCCCTATGAGTGCTTTTAAGACGATGGAAGATTACTTCAGGATCGGCGTCGTGACGGCGCCGCACGGTGTGCACGGGGAGATGAAGGTCTTCCCGACAACAGACGACTTAGACCGGTTCAGACAGGTGAATCCGGTCCTTTTGACGACGCCGAAAACGCGCGAAGTCCGGAAGATCGAAGGGGTCAAGTACTTCAAGGGCATGGCCATCCTGAAGCTTTCGGGCATCGACTCGATGAACGATGCGGAGAAATACCGGAAGGCGGAGATTTGGGTCGAACGGGCCCAGCTGCCGAAGATCCCCGGCAAGTATCTGATCGCCGATCTGATCGGACTGGACGTCGTCACGGAGGACGGGACCCCTGTCGGCGTGCTCGACGACGTCCTGCAGACCGCGGCGAACGACGTTTTCGTCGTGAAGAAACCGGACGGCAGGGAGCTGCTGCTCCCGAAGATCCCGTCCTGCATCCTGAACGTGGACGAAGAGGGACGCCGGATCACGGTCTACGTGCTTCCGGGACTGGAGGACTGATGCGCTTTCATGTGATGACCCTGTTCCCGGACATGATCGAAGCCGCGGCGAACACGAGCGTCCTGGGACGCGCGATCGGCGCCGGCCTGATCGGTCTGAAGACCTGGAACATCCGGGATTATTCCAAGGAAAAGCATAAGCATGTCGACGATTACCCGTACGGCGGCGGCAAGGGGATGCTGATGATGGCGGAACCGGTCTGCGGCTGTTTCGATGCGATCCTCCGGGATACCGGCAGAAAGCCGCGGGTCCTCTACATGTCCCCGGCAGGCAGGACGCTGGATCAGGCGTTCGTGCGGGAACTTGCACAAGAAGAGGAACTCGTGCTGCTCTGCGGCCATTACGAGGGCATCGACGAACGGGCGATCGAGGAGCTGGAAGCGGAAGAAGTGTCGATCGGCGACTATGTGCTGACGGGCGGCGAGCTGCCCGCGCTGGTCGTGATGGACGCGGTCGCAAGACAGGTCACCGGCGTACTCTCGGATGGCTCGGCGGACGTCGAGTCGTTTTCGGACGGTCTGCTGGAATTTCCGCAGTACACGCGCCCCGAAGAATACCGCGGAAGGCGCGTGCCCCAGATCCTGCTTTCCGGCGACCACGGAAAGGTCGACGAATGGCGCCGCTTCGAAGCGCTGAAGCGGACGTACGCACGGCGGCCGGACCTGCTGGAAAAGG
>JAGDBR010000195.1 GCA_017958935.1 Lachnospiraceae bacterium
AGCTTTCAACCTGCTCATCGAAGTATTGAACGGCCGGATGACAAACAACGAAGCCCTGGGCTATTACGGTTCCATGGACATCTTCTGTCTCGGCCCTGTTATTTAAGGTCTATACATCTTCGGATGTAGACATAGAGAAAATTTGCAATATTGCAAAAAAGGAGGAAAATTATGAGTCCTGTATTGGCAATGGCGATCGGTATCGTGGTCATGCTTGTCCTGATCATCTTTACCAAACTCCATGCGTTCCCGTCGCTGATTATTTCCGCGATCCTCATCGGCGTTCTTGCGATGCCGCTCCCGGACGTAATCAACACTGTCACCACCGGTTTCGGCAACACGATGAAGAGCATCGGTATCGTTATCGGTTTCGGCTGCATCATGGGTATCTTCCTCGAGAAGTCCGGCGCTGCGAAGAGAATGGCTCTGACCATCTTAAAGCTCGTCGGCGTGAAGAACTGTGACGTCGTCCTGGGTCTCACCGGTTTCGTCGTTTCGATCCCGGTCTTCTGCGACTCCGGTTTCGTTATCCTTTCTTCTCTGGCGAAGGAATTCTCCCGTCTGACCAAGAAGAGCATGGTCTGGCTCGGCGGCATCCTTGGTATGGGCCTTTACATCACCCACTTCATGGTTCCCCCGACACCCGGCCCGCTGGCAGTCGTCGGTACGTTCCAGCAGAACGGTCACAACCTTGACCTCGGCATGTACATCATCTACGGCCTGCTGATCTCCATCCCGCTGTTCATCGCGGCTGTCTTCTTATTCCGTCATTACGGAAAGAAGTATCCGGATCTTGTCGTTAAGGATGAAGACATCGACCGCACGAAGTACACCGAAGCTCAGCTGAAGGTCCTGGACCGCATCGCTGAGAAGTCGAAGAAGGGCGAAGAGCTGGTCAACAAGGATTTCGAAGACCTGCTTACCGCTGAGAAGCTTCCGAGCGCGTTCATGTCGTTCTTCACGCTGCTGCTCCCGATCTTCCTGATCTTCGCGAACACCATCGTCGGCCAGATCAAGTCCCTCGACGGCACGTTCATCAAGTCCCTGGTGCAGTTCCTCGGCAACCCGGTCGTCGCGCTGTTCATCTCCCTTTGCGTGGGTGCGTTCATCCTCTGCAAGGAATTTGACCGCAAGACCTGTGTCGGCCTGATGAACGACGCCTGCAAGGACGCGGGCCCGATCGTCTTCATCACCGCCGCCGGCGGCGCGCTGGGCGCAGTCATCAACACCATCGGTGCCGCGGGCATCATGGCTGACTGGCTCGTCAAGCTCGGTATCCCGGGCATCCTGGTCCCGATCATCATCGGCGTCATCATGCGCTTCCCGCAGGGCTCCGGCACGACGGCCATGATCACGGGTTCCGCGATCGTTGCCCCGATGGTCGCCACCCTCGGCGTCAACCCGTATCTGGCAGCCCTGGCACTCTGCTTAACGACGATGTGCCCGTCCTACCTGAACGACTCTTACTTCCACGTCGTCACGAACTTCTCCGGCATGGACATCAAGACCTCGCTGAAGACCTGGTCCATCTCGACGTTCATCATCCCGGCGATCGGTTCCGTGATCCTGATCATCCTGTCGCTGTTCATCCACTGATGAGCATGGCAGGCTGAGGAAGTCACAAAAAACGGCCTCACGGAGTTTTCTCCGTGAGGCCGTTTTCATGTCCGACGTTTCGCGCTGTCAGGCGCTTTTCTTCAGGGCCGCCCTGCCCTCCTATCTTTCAGCCGCGCCGTTTTCCGGCGTCTTCGACGGCACCTGTGCCGCCGCTTCCTTCTCAGGCTCCTTCTGGTTCTCCAGCTGCTTCCGGATCGCTTCGCACGCCAGCATCAGGTGATGCCGGTCGATCGCGTCCGCCGTATGCACGTCGCCGGTCACGAGCGCATGGATGATCGCCCGGTGTTCGTCCAGCGACTCCCGGAACCGCCGCTCGTCCATCAGGGACATCACACGGAACTGCTGGTTCATCGAATGCACGCGCTCGTAGATGTCGTTGACAAGGCTGTTGTCCGTAAAGCGGACGATGCTCGTGTGCAGGTCCTCGTCGACCGCCGTGTAGGCTTCGCGGTCGCCCGTCTTATAGGTCGTTTCGAAGGCTTCCAGCAGCGAAAGCAGCTTCTCCGTACGGGACGTCGTCATATGTCCCGCGCTGTGGTAGATCGCATAGGACTCCAGCAGCACGCGCAGGTCGTAGATCTCCTCGATGTCTTTGATCGTGAACTTCTTCACGAAAACGCCCTTGTTCGGGATCTCGATCAAAAGCCCGTCCGACACGAGCTGCCGCATGGCCTCGCGCACCGGACTGCGGCTGACCTGCAGATGCTCGGTCAGTTCCGCCTCCTGCAGCCAGTAGCCTGCCGGGTAAACGCCCTGGCAGATCTCGTCCCGCAGGATCCTGTAAACCTGCTCACGTATCGTTTTGACCGTCCTTTTCGCAGACATGCCCGCTCCTTCGGAGACATTGACGCCCCTGTCATTTTATAACGTTATTATAACACTTCGCCGTCCGGTTTTTCAACCGTTCGCGCTCACAGTTCCCGCATCCTTCGCCGCAGCGCCCGCATCAGACCCTCGCAGCCGTCGCACAACTGCCGGTAGACCGTCTCGAACGCCCCCGTGTACCAGGGGTCCTCCACGTCGCCAGAAAACGACGCGTATTCGCTGATCAGCCGGATCTTTCCCTCCGGGTCGCCGCCGAAGATCCTGTTCAGATTGCGTACGTTCGCCCGGTCCATCGCAATGATCATGTCGAACTGTTGATAATCTTCCTTCACGACCTGCCGCGCCCTTCTGACAGGGCACGGAATTGCGTGTGCTTTTAACGTTTTTTCCGCCGGCGGATAGACCGGGTTTCCAATCTCTTCGGTACTGGTTGCGGCAGAATCCGCGAGTATTTCATCGGAAAGGCCGCTATCGCACACCCGCTTTTTTAGGATATATTCCGCCATCGGCGACCGACAGATGTTGCCGTGGCAAATAAAAAGGATCCTGATCATCAGACACTCCGGCCGTGTTCCCCACGGCGCCTTTTCTCATTTATTCTCCCCGCAAAGCAGGTCATTCACCTTGTCGCAGAACTCCCGGAAATGCTTCGGGAAGTTCTCCGAGCCGTTCGCGCGGATCTCCTCCCCGTCGTTGACGACGGCCCTGAAGGTAAATGTCTGTCCGTCCAGTACGCCGGCCGGGCGCTTCCCGCAAAAGCCGTCCCATTTCAGGACGCCGCATGCGTTCAGCAGTTCCAGTAGCTGGTCGTACGGGCAGACCGCCTGCCGCTCGGGCTGCCGCTCCATCCCGCCGCCGCTTGCGCACCGCATCGCGTATTCCGTGATCCCTGCCTCGCCGCCGCGTCTTTCGATCTCGTACTCCCGCGCGCCCCGCATCCCGCTGACGCGCCAGAAGACGGATTCAAACGAATCGATCTTTTTCTTTTCAAACCATCCCATGGCCGTTCCTCCCAAAAAGACCGGAGAGGGCCCGCCTTCGCGGGTCCTCTCCCTGTTTACGGCGTCTTTCGCCTGTCAAGCCCCGTAACGGCGCTTCCGGGCCGCCAGCGCAAGTCCCGCCGCGGCCGATCCGGCAAGCACGACCCACAGGGCCGCGTTCCCGCCATCGCCTGTCTCCGGCGTCGTATCGGCTTCCCGAACCGTGAACGCCGTCTCAACGAACGCGTCCGCCGTGAAGCCGATCCGGATCGTATGCTCCCCGGTCTTCAGGCCTTCCAGATATTCCGGCATGAGCGTCAGGATCAGACTGCCGTCCTTTCTGTTGAAGTCCGGATATTCCACCGTTTCTCCGTCGACGGTTACGCCGCGGAAGCACGGGGACGTCATCGAGTCGTCGCCGATGCGCTTGACCGTCACGGTCAGACCCTCCGCGCTGCCCTTCAGCCAATCCTGGTCTTCGCCGTCCAGAATGTAATAACGGTCTTCCTTCCAGACCGCGTAGATCGCGTCCAGATCCATGGCGTTCGCTTCGCCTTCGATCACGTCCGGCTCCGCAGCGCCGGGGTCCAGCGCCCAGCCTGCCAGATACTGCAGGTCGTCGAAGTTGATCGGCTCGCCGACCAGTTCAACGATCTGCCCCGTTTCGAACGGTTCGTAGACCGGGAGCGCAAGCCACAGCCTGACAAGGTTTTCATCGAACCGGAAGCAGCCGCCGTTCGCGTCCACCAGGACGTACCGCGCCCAGAGGGCGGTCAGCTGCGTGTCCTTCATGTACTGATAGGTCGGATCCGTGTCCTTGCCCGCGGGAATGACGTTGCCGTCCTGATCCCGCCAGCCCACGAGGGACATCTGGGGATCGCTGTGCGACACGTAAAACTGATAGAAGACGTGCCCTTTTCCGTAATAGGTCTCGTAAGTCTCCCAGTCGGGATTCCCGTAGAAATTGCCGCCGGCGGCATCGAGGGTGACCTTGATCTTCTCCCCGTAGACCGCGTAGAGCCTTTCCCCCAGGTCCTCGTAGTACGCGCCTTCCGGGACGTCCGGCACCTCGGCGTCCTTCGTCGTCGCCCAGCCGGAGAACATCCGGGCGTCGTCGTCGGTTACCGGGTCGAAATCAGCCGAGAAGGGCCAGCCGGCGCGGTAGGTATTCTCATACTCCTCCGCGTTCCCGATCATCGGGAAATAACCTCCGTTCGCGTCCAGAATGACCGTCTTGAACCGTTCGTACACCGCGTAGACGTCGACCGGACCGTCGGCAATGATCGTCTCCTTGTTGTCCGTCGCGGAGGGAGACAGCGACCAGCCGACAAGGTTCAGATGGCTGCCCGGCGCCGTTTCCAGACCGCACTCCGCGGCGGAGAAGGATTGGATGTGGGAGCCTTTGCGGACTTCCACGGCCTTCTCGGTCTTCTCCGGATCGCCGTCAAAATACGCTTCCCCGGGGTTCTCCGGGTTTGCGTGGAAGGTCACGGAAACGGTCTCGGCCTTCGTCACGATGGCGTTATACTCCATGTAGTAGCCGAAGGTGCCGCCGAATTCGATGTAGTAATCCGTTCCGGCGGCCAGTTCCTCGCAGATCACCATATTGAAGTCATAGTCCAGCTGCGAGGCCTGCGCGATCTCCCGCAGGTCGGCGTCCAGCAGGCGGATGTTCGGGATCCCGCCTTCGGGATCGTTTCCCGTCGTGCAGATGTCGTACCGGTCGGTCTCGGAAGGGGTAAACCGGTAGAGCTCGCCCGTGGAGACTGCCAGCGGGTAGACGACGTCCTCTTCCATGGCCGGGACGTTTTCCCGGACCGGCTTCCAGTTCGCGTAGAGCCTGTCATATCTGCCGTCGACTTGCGTCCCGGCCGTATAGGGCTCGCCTCTTCCCTGCATTCCGGTAAACCAGCCGTCAAACGCGAACCAGTCCGCTTTCGGCAGCGGCACGAATTCTTCCGGCCTGAAAAGCTCGCCTTCCCGGTAACTCACATATTTCTCGAAGCAGTCTTCATAATAGCCGTACTCGCCCGCGTTCAGGGTGATCTCGACGGTCCCGTCATCCGTTTCCTCGGCGTGAACGCCGGCGGCCATGGACACAGTCAGCGCCAGCGCGAGCAGGAGGCTCAGTATCCTGAAGCTTTTCATGAATGGTACCCTTTTCCGGTTTCCGGACCCGTTTTATCTTTCCTGCGTCTGCTTGTCCTTCGGCCAGGAGACATTGTAAGCCAGCGTCAGCGTCTTCGCGCCGCCTGCCGGCAGCGTGAAGTTCCAGTGCAGGATGCCGTTGTCCTTTTCCTGCTCGGCTTCGGACAGCTGTACGGGCTCGACGATGATCGTTTTTTCGTCGGAGACCGGGATCTGGTCCGTGACGGTCACGGAGACTTCCTTGTCCTTGCGTGAGGAAACAACGGTCTCGTATTCGTATTCGGTCTTCTTCTGTCCCTTCAGGAGCACCTGCGAGGTGTGGCGCTTCTTCTGCGTCCGTTTGACCTTCACGGTCTCGTCGACGCCGAGCGACAGGTCGTAGGTATCCTTCGTCATGTCGGGCTCCAGGACCACGTTGCCGGCGAAGGCGCCCTTTAAATAAACGGCGGCTTCGGTATCCTGCATCTCCTCCAGGTCCGCGGTCTTCACCTCGGCCGCGAGGTAAACGTCCTCGGAGAGCTTCGGCACCGCGACCACGTGATACCGGCAGGCCACTTCGTCCGTGCGGATGTCGCAGAGGATCTCCTGCCCGTCGCGGATGTCCCAGCTGCCGCTCAGGGCGTACTCGGTCATCGTCTCGTTCTGCGTGGTCGTGCCGCTGCCGGCCATGACGGTGTTCATCGCGCCGCTCATCGCGCCCATCATCATCATGGGCGCTTCGGCATCCTCCATGACCATCGTGTCCTCCACGGCCATGGCCGCGGCCTTCATCAAACCGCGCCCGGCTCTCGCGCTGCTTTCGTAGCGCACCGGCTCGTAGAAGCGGATGTGCGAGGGCTCAAGCTCCGGGATCGTGCCGGATACAGACGGATTGCCGGTGAACAGCGTCAGCCGGACGCCTTCCCAGTCTTCCCCGGTGTTCTGCGTCACCTTCGCGCGCATCCGAAGCTTCAATGAGCCTTCCCCGTCCTCGGCGTGGATCTCGTAGGTCGGGTTCCACGAAGCCTGGTAATCGCGGTAGGTCAGCTCGACCGGGTATTCGCCCTCTTCGGGCACGGTCAGCTCCGCGAGCACGTACGGCAGGGCTTCCTTCTGGCTGGCTTTCCTGTATTCCTCGTCCAGCGCCTTCTTCTCTTCTTCCAGCGCGCGGACCGCCTTTCCGGCTTCCTCAAGCCGTTCAGGCAGCTTTTCCAGGTATTTCGTCATCTCGTCGATTGCGACGGAATCCTTCTGGGAGAAATCGGCGTTGGCTTCCCAGAGGGCCGCGAGCTTCTGCTTGTTCGCGATCGCGCCCTTCACTTCGGCGATCTTTTCGGCAAGCGCCTTCAGGGCTTCCTGCTGCTGTTCCCTTGTCCGGTATTCGATCTGGACGTTCGAGCCGGTCACGCCCGCCGGGACGTTCAGACGCAGCGAGCTGTCGTCGACCGAACCGCGCAGGCCGTCCAGCCGGATCTGCTGCGTGCCCGGCTTCAGAAAGACCGTCCCGATCCTCTTCACGATACAGCCGTTCCGGTAAACGGCGGCCTCTTTTATGACGGTATTTGGCATTTTTTCACCCTTTCCGGCCGGTCTGACCGGCCAACTCATGATATCTTGACTTTATTATAGCATATTGCGGTTCGTAAAGTATAGTGTTATATTCGAAACAGAAAAGAAACGAAACGGTGCGGCGGGAAGAAGCCGCCCGGAGCCGAATGGAGGTATCGCATGAAAAAGCTTTCCATCCCGGCGCTGATCCTCTGCGTGCTGATGCTGGCAGGGACCTTTGCCTGCCTGTTTTTCGCGGACAGGATCCAGCGCGACAACGGGAACATCGAGATCAGCACGGGCGTCATCGAATCCGACGCCGGCGATCTTGCCTACAAACTTTACAAGCCGAAGAACGTCTTCGGCGCGCCGGGCGTCCTGCTCCTGCACGGCTACCAGAACGACCATGAGACCTGCGCAGCCTATGCGATCGAGCTTGCGCGGCGCGGCGTCGTCGTGCTCGCGATCGACGAGTACGGCCACGGCGACACGGTGCCCGGCCTTCTGAGCCGCGGCTACGTCAACCAGCGGGTGAAGGTCAATTTCGGCGAGGACAGCGTCGAGGACAAGACGTTCGTCACCGTCGGCGGTCCGGTCCGCTACAGGATCATGATGAACTTCTCGAACTTAAGTTTCTTCGACGAGCGCTACACGAAGGATGCGGACGGGAACGTGCTGACCGACAGCTCCTGCGGCGGCATTGCCGCGTACGCGTATCTTGCGTCCCTGCCGTATGTGGACGATACGCGCCTCGGGCTTTCGGGCCATTCGATGGGGACCTGGTCCAGCTGGTCCGTCGCGGCCGCCTACGCCGGCACCCCGATCGAGCCGAAGGCGACGGTCCTGCAGTGCGGCGAGCTGTTCCGCGACAGCGCGTACGACACGTCGAAGTATCATTTCAACAACGTGCTCCTCTTGCAGGCGAAGTGGGACGAGTTCAGCTACTTCAGGGATTATAAGCTTGTCGTGGACGACAGCCTGCTGAAGTCCGACCTGCGGACCGAGTTCCTCGGCACGACGGCGGAGAAGGCCGCGTGGAACACGACCTACGGCAGCTTTGCGGACGGCACCGCTCGCCGCATGGAGCTGCTCTACACGAACCACCGCCTGACGACGCACAACGCGAAGGGCCTGCAGGTCGCGCTCGACTGGTTCGCGGACGCCATGGGCTATCAGAACCCGATCGCCCCGGCGGATCAGACCGCGATGACGAAGGAATGGCTCGTGCTCGGCGCGATGCTGCTTGCGCTGTTCTCGCTCCTGCCGCTCTTCGAGGTGCTCGAGGGCATCCCGTTCTTTAACAAGGCTTCCCAGCCGCTTCCGCCGAAGGAAGACATGAAGAAAGGCGGAAAATGGTGGAAGGGCGCCGTCATCACGATGCTGCTCGCCGGCCTGACCTATCCGTTCATGACGCAGCTCGGACACGGCCTGCTGCCGCTGCCGGAGAACGTCTTCCGGATGACGGTCGGCAACGGCTTCGTCAGCTGGTACGGCCTGCTGATCATCATCATGATCGTCACGACGGTCATCAGCTTCAGCGGCATGAAGAAGGCCGGCCTCGGCGGCCGCTGGTACCGCGCGGGCCTCGGCAGCGCGGAAAAACCGGACAGGCTGTCGTTCTCCGTGTTCTTCCGCTCGCTGCTCCGCGTGCTCGCGATGCTTTTGTACCTGTACCTGATCGTCTTCCTCGCGGACCTGCTCTTCAAACTGGATCTGCGGTTCATCTGGCCGTTCTTCCGTCCGTTCAGCCTGATGCGGCTCGGCCAGTTCGCCGTGTACTTCCCGATCTTCGCGCTGTTCTTCATTCTGAACAATTCGAAGATCATGGCTTCGATGCGCACCGAAGCGTCTTACAAAAAGGGGTTGGCCGGCTTCCTGGGCACGTGGCTTCCGAACGCACTACTGATGGTCGGCGGCGTCCTGCTCATCGTCCTGATCGAGTACATCCCGTTCTTCCTGAACATCGGACCGGGCGCGGACGTGCTCTTCAGCTCGACGTTCGGCGGACCGTTCATGTCGCTTCTGATCCTGTTCGTGCCGCAGGTCATCGTGTTCAGCGTGCTCTGCACCTACTGCTACAGGCGGACCGGCAGCGTCTACACCGGCGCCCTGCTCGTCTCGGCGCTTGCCGCGTGGATCGTGACCGGCGGGTCGTCGTTCCTGTAAAACAGACCGCAAGCGAAAGGCGGACCGGATGATCCGGTCCGCCTTTTCTTTTTCTCTTTCCGATCCTCTCAGGGATCCGGAATGTATCCCGAATTCAGCATCATTTCCTCGTCGAGCATGAAGTAGGCCGAGGTGAACACGCTGCCGCTTTCTTCGATCGCGCTGTCCGTCCAGGTCACGTCGATGTACCGGTCCCCCCTGTCCGTGGCGACGCGGTTCCAGATGTGCTGCTCGTCGCTCCCGACCGTCTTTCCGGTGACGCTTTCGCAGTTCACGCCCGCCGCATGGCAGAGCAGCTCGAAGGCTTCCGTATAGCCCGAGCAGACGGCCGTGCCTTTCACGAGGGCGTCATAGGCGAAGAACGGGCCGTCCCGGGTCGCCTTAGTTTTGTCATAGGTGCAGGCGGCGCAGACGGCGGCGGCGAAATAGACGCATTTCCGCTCATTGTCAAGGCCCTCCGGCAGACAGTCCAGAATGCGCCGGAAGACGGCTTCGTAGAAGCGCACGGCTTCTTCGACGGCCCCGGCATCCTCCGTCGGATGCTGCCAGTCGTTCGGCAGGAAATAGCGCGGACGGTGGCTCAGGTAGTCGCCCCCGTCCATCCAGTAGGCCTTCGTGACCGGGTCGTCATGATAGATCGCGTAGACCGCGTCCACGATCACGCCGAACGGATTGTCGGCGGCAATGTCTTTCTCGGCGATCTCATACGGCCGGAAATGCGTGACCGCGTCGGACAGTTCCCGGTAGACTTCCTGCGCGGCGGGCCCCAGCCGGTCGTAATCCCGTGCTGCGTCCTGCGCATCCGCGTCCAGCACCGCCGCTTTCCACGGATAATCAAAAGACGACAGGGCGTCCAGCGCCGCGTTGACCGCGGGGTCGATCCGCTCCGCCGCCCTTTTCATCAGCGGATCGGCGATGCCCTCCGAACTGACGTGGGGATAACCCGTCTTTCCGGGCTCCGTTTCGGACAGCGACAGCGCCGGGACGCTTTCGGACCCCGGAACGGGCGCGGCGGAACTGCCCGGGTCCGTTCCGCCCGGGCTGCCGATCGTGATGCAGGATGAGAACAGCGCTGCCAGAAGCAGCGCTGCCGCAAGGAATCGTTTCATATCGGATCTGAAAAAGCGGACCGTCTTCCGGAAAACCTTCGGACGGTCCGCATTTCGTTTTTATGCTTCGGGTTTCTCTGCGTCGTCTGCAGGCGCCTCGGTCTTCTCTTCGACCGGGGTCACGGCAGGCGCATTGTCCGGCGTCATCTTGAAGCCGCACTTCGGGCAGAATGCCGCACCCTCTTCCACGGCCGCGCCGCAGTTCGGGCAGTTCACGAGCGTCGCGCCGGTCGTCGTCACGGACGGATTGCAGATCTCCTCATAGAAGGCCGCACGCACGAGGCCCAGGAACAGGCCGATGAACAGCGCGAAGACCAGGATGATGAGCACGTTCGCAATGTTGAAGAGCACGCCGATGTAACGGATCCGGCCGAACAAAGCCAGGATCAGCGTCACCGCCAGGATGATGCCGATCGGAAGCAGATCCGCGCCGATCATGGCGCCGACATAGCCCTGCGTGCGCTCCTTGGAAAGTTTGTACGCATCCGTCGGTCTGACGTCCGGTTCATTCGCCAGGATGTACGGCGTCAGGCGGTACTGATAGGACCGGATGATCGCAAATACGAAGCCGACGACCGGGATCAGCGCCCAGATGAGGATCCAGAGATCTTTCCAGAGCGTACCGATGACGACGCGCTTCAGGGTGTCGTCCTTCCGCTCGAAGATGTCCAGCAGCTGAGCGGAGTGGAACTCCTGGCCGCGGTAGCCGCGCAGATAGATCAGCAGCATGCCGATCTGGACCGGCGTGGTAAGGCAGATCGTGACAAGCGGAACGGCGCCGCCCAGGATGCCGATGAATCCGGACAGGCAGGCGTACAGCAGGCTGATGCCCCAGAGACGGATCGGCTTTTTCAAAAGAACCGAAATGGCTCGCGAGTAGATGGTCTTGATCATTTCTATCTCCTTCGTAAAACAGGATCCTTCGATCCTTTTTTATACTGACAGAATACTCGTTTTTGCGGCAAATGTAAAGAAAAAAACACCCGCTGCGGGGTGTTTTTTTCATTCGGGGCGGTGCGGCGTCAGATGATCGCTTCCGGATCGCGCGCTTCCAGGCCCTTCACGACCCGGACGATGATCTCGTGTGTCGGGACCGGAACGCCGAGCCGGTGTGCCGCGGCGAGGACAGAACCGTTGATCACGTTGACCTCCGTCCGCTGATGGTTCTTGATATCGACCGAGATGCTCGGCCGGCCCGCGCCCTGCGTCGTCAGGTGCTTTTCAAGCCGGGCGATCTGCTCTTCCTCGTCGAAATGATAGCCGTCCGCCTCCGCGACCGCGCAGATCTCGCGGATCAGGCGCTTGCAGAGTTCCCAGGCGTCCTTGTTCTCGTAAATGTAGCCCTGCGGCATCTGGAAGACCGCGGTCAGCACGCTCGAGGAAGCGTTGATCATCAGTTTGTTCCAGATCATGTACTGCACGGAACCGGACAGCACGGTCTCGAAGCCGCAGCCGGAAAACGCATCGGCGACCGCCTGAAAGCGCTCCGCGCATCCCGTGACCGGGCCCATCGCCGTCACGCCGGCGCCCGAATGCAGGATGTGCCGCGGATCGGCGCGGAAGGAGCCCTCCTGCGTCGTGCCGAGCATGATCATCTCTTCCTTCGCGTAGCGCTTCAGCAGCGCCTCGTGGCCCGCGCCGTTCTGCAGCGTCATCAGCACCGTTTCCGGGCCGATCAGCGCCTTGTGGCTCTCGAGCGCGGTCTCGGACGCGCCGGCCTTCGTGAACAGCACGACAAGGTCCGCCGGCACGCTGCCGGAAGACGCCGTCCGGGCGTCCGGCCGGTACACGTTCTCCGTCCCGTCTTTCTCGGTGACGAGCACGCCTTCCTGCCGGATCCGCTCCATGTTCTCCTCCGAGCGGCCGTAAAGCGTCACTTCATGTTCCTTCGACAGATAAGCGCCGAACAAAAGACCCATTGCCCCGGGTCCGAGGATCGCAATGCGCATGGATGCTCCTTTCCTGAAACAAGCCCTGTCCGCGGGCAGGGCTTGTCTGTATGATGTTTATTTCAGCACTTTCAGCTCGTATTCGCGGGTGCCGATGCCGACCTTCTGCGCCTGGTCCAGCGTGGGCTGCCAGTCGGTGTGGGCGTTCGAATCCTTGAAATGGTCGCCGTAGCGGATCATGCCGGGCTTCGCGAGGTTGTCGCCGAGCTGGCTGTTCCGGATCGGCTCCGCCTTCAGGCACGCGTCCGCGCAGGCCTGGTCCAGGGCGACCGGGTCGAAGCTCGCGAACATGCCGATGTCCGGCAGGATCGGGGCGTCGTTCTCTTCATGGCAGTCGCAGTTCGGGGAGATGTCCTGCACGAGGCTGACGTGGAAGGACGGACGGTCCTTTAAGACCGCGTATGCGTACTCGCCCATCTTCCGGTCCAGAAGCTCGACTGCCGAGTAATTCATGACGTCGATCGCGTCGTAATTGCAGGCGCCGATACAG
>JAGDBR010000196.1 GCA_017958935.1 Lachnospiraceae bacterium
CGTCCTTTCCGTCCTTCCGCCCGGAGAACGTTCGGACCAGAATGACCACGATGACGACGACCAGGATCATGACCAACGGCAGGAGCGGATTCTGCAGCAGGGACGTGCCGCTGTCCGCGGGGCCCTGGCGGTCCGCACCGCTCTCGGAGGGCTGTTCCGCACCGGATCCGGCCGGAGAAGCTTCGGTCTCGCCCGGGACGGCCGGCTCGGTCTCGGCGCCGGATTCCGGGACGCCGGGTCCCGGCGGCAGCGGGTCGCCTTCCTGCCACATCGGGCCGAAGAAGCGGCCGCTCACGAAATAGGGCGTCTTATCGACGGTCAGTTCCCAGTGATTGTTCTCGGATTCCTCGTCGAGGACGTTGAACGCGCCTTCGACGTCGACGAGGTCGGAGGAGATCAGCCGCGGGGTGTTTGCCCAGGCGACAAGCGGATTCGACATGGAACCGGCCTGCCGGTTGGACGTCGCGATGAACTCGGAGACGCCGACGCGGATCTTGCGTCCGGCCCAGCCGGGCGCCCATTGTCCGTCCAGATAAACGGCCTTGCCGTCGCGTACGAGGGCGTACACGGTGGTGCCGACGAAATAGCATTCGATGCCTGTCATGCAGGAGAGGAGGCTTCCGCCGCTTTCCGTCAGAGCGTACTGCATGAGCTGAAGCAGTTCTTCATATGTCAGCTCGTAGCAGTAGAGCAGGTTGTTGAACGGGAACATCGTATAGATGTCGGACACCGTGATCGTACGCTGCCAGCGGTTGTCCGCGTTCATCACCATGTCCGTGCGGATACCGCCGCCGTTGACAAAGCCGACTTCCGCGCCGACCGCGCGCGCAATGATCGACGCCATCCAGTTGCCCATCGTGCTCGCTCGTCTGTCGCTGCCGGGCAGGTAATCGCTCTTGCGGGCGGGGACCGTGATGTAGCCGACGCGCGCTTCCAGCAGTTCGGAGATCTCTTCGATCACGCGGTCCGTCAGCGAGACGATCGCAGGGTCAAGGTCGGAGGCGTTTTCCGCTGTCGGATAGAGCCTGGACGGGGCGTCCGTCACGCCGACGGTCCCGGCATCGGCGACCTGCTGAAGCACGGGCTTTCCGTCCTGCTCCCTGAATTGAAGCTTCGCGGAAGCGAAGGCGGTCGCGTAGGCCGCGGGCTGCATGTACGTCAGTCCCCAGCCCGTCCGGCCCGCCACGGAGGCGTGGGTGTGCCCGCCGAGGACCAGGTCGAACGCGGTGCCCTGTCCGAGATTGTAAGCGGCGTCTTCCGCCGCCCCGTGCGTCAGCAGGATCGTGGCGTCACACTGTCCGGTGCTTTCAAGCTCCGATGCGATGCGGTTCGCATTCGAATAATCCACGATCGTCACGAAGCCTGCGCCCGTGAACTTCGTGTTCATGATGCTGCTTGCGTGATCTTCCGTGAAGCCGACGATGCCGATCCGGACAGGGAGTATAGTCCCCTGTCCGTCCGCCGCGGTCTTTTCGACAATGACATATTCCCGGGCGAAGGAGACCTTCTGCCGCTTGTAGTAGAGGTTGCTCGTGAGGACCGGGACGTCGTTGACCATGGGCGTTTCATCGAGGTAGGAATCCAGCATCGTGCCGTCGTCGTCGACGACCGTGCGGACGTCCCAGTCGAACTCATGGTTGCCGAGCGCGACGGCGTCGTAGTCCATCAGCTGAAAGGCCGCCGAAAGGGAAGAACCCTTCAGCAGGTTCGAGAGCGTGCTGCCCTGGAAAATATCGCCGCCGTCCAGCAGCAGGGCACGGGCCTTGTCGTAGGAACCGTCCTGCGTCCGGGCGTCGCGGACCTTGTCGGAAATATAGGCGAGCCGGTATTCATAGCTGCTCGACGACGTGTCGGCGAGATACCCGTGGATGTCCGAGGTCTCGAACACCGGAAGCGTATAGACGGCGTCCGGATCCTGCACGGCTTCGGCTGCGAAGGCAGGGAAAAAGGGCAGGCAGAGGCAGAGGACGAGCAGTCCTGCGGCGGCTTTTCTTCCGAAGCCTGAAAAAGTCCTGTTTTGATGCGTTTTTGTCCGATTTGCGTTCAGCACTGAAGTATTCCTTTCGGGCATTGCTCAGTATGGTCCGGGATCCTAAGATCCGTTCATTCTTCTACACATCATTGTGTAGGAAAACGCACGGTTTGTCAACGAAAAACAAAGGGCGCCGCCGAAGCAGCGCCCTTGTATATTCGGGATTTCCGGCGGAGCCTTACAGCTGCGGACCTGCAGCGACAAGCGCCTTGCCGGCTTCGTTCGTCGTGTACTTGACGAAGTTCTTCTGGAACCTGCCGGCCAGATCCTTCGCCTTCTCTTCCCAGACGGACGGATCCGCGTAGGTGTCTCTCGGATCGAGGATCTCGGTCGCGACGCCTTCGAGTTCGGTCGGGACTTCGAAGTTGAAGTACGGGATCGTCTTCGTCGGAGCGTTCTTGATCGCGCCGTTCAGGATCGCATCGATGATGCCGCGCGTGTCCTTAATGGAGATGCGCTTGCCGGTGCCGTTCCAGCCGGTGTTCACGAGGTAAGCCTTCGCGCCGACTTTTTCCATCTTCTTCACGAGCTCTTCCGCGTACTTCGTCGGATGCAGCTCCAGGAACGCCTGGCCGAAGCAGGCCGAGAAGGTCGGGGTCGGCTCGGTGATGCCGCGCTCGGTGCCCGCAAGCTTTGCGGTGAAGCCGGACAGGAAGTAGTACTTCGTCTGCTCCGGGGTGAGGATGCTCACCGGCGGCAGCACGCCGAAAGCGTCGGCGCTCAGGAAGATCACCTGCTCGGCGGCGGGGCCGTGGCTGTCGGGGCGCACGATCTTCTCGATGTGGTAGATCGGGTAGCTCACGCGGGTGTTCTCGGTGACGCTCTTGTCGTTGAAGTCGATCTTGCCGGCGGCGTCCACG
>JAGDBR010000197.1 GCA_017958935.1 Lachnospiraceae bacterium
ACAGAGAAGCGTCGAACGAGTATTACAACAAGCTCCCGGCGATCGTGGAAGAGTACATGGGCAAGGTCAATGCCAAGCTCGGCACGGACTACCAGCTGTTCAACTACTACGGCGCCGCTGACGCGGAGAACATCATCATCGCGATGGGCTCCATCTGCGACGTCGCGGAAGAAGTCATCGATTACCTGACCGCGAAGGGCGAAAAGGTCGGTCTTGTCAAGGTCCGCCTGTACCGTCCGTTCGTGGCTGAGAAGCTCGCGGCAGCCATCCCGGCGACCGTGAAGAACATTGCCGTCCTCGACAGAACGAAGGAGCCGGGCGCCCTCGGCGAGCCGCTGTTCCTCGACGTCGTGGCCGCATTGAACGAAGTCGGCCGTGAAGGCATCCGCGTCATCGGCGGCCGCTACGGCTTAGGCTCGAAGGATACGCCTCCGTCGTCCGTCTTCGCCGTTTACGACGAACTGAAGAAGGATGCGCCGAAGAAGCACTTCACGCTCGGCATCAACGACGACGTGACCTGCCTCTCGCTCGAAGAGAAGCCGGCGCCGAATACCGCGGCGGAAGGCACGATCGAGTGCAAGTTCTGGGGTCTCGGCGGCTACGGTACCGTCGGTGCGAACGAGTACTCCATCAAGATCATCGGCGACTACACGAACAAGTACGTCCAGGCTTACTTCCAGTATGACTCGAAGAAGACCGGCGGCATCACGATCTCGCACCTGCGTTTCGGTGACAAGCCGATCAAGAGCCCGTACTACATCAACAAGGCGGACTTCGTCGCCTGCCACAACCCGTCCTACGTCGAAAAGGGCTACAAGATGGTCAACGACGTCAAGCCGGGCGGCGTGTTCCTGATCAACTGCCAGTGGGACGAAGCCGAACTGTTCGAGAAGCTGAACGCCGAGACGAAGCGCTACATCGCGAAGAACAACGTCCAGCTCTACACGATCAACGCGATCGACCTTGCCGCCTCCATCGGCATGGGCAAGAGAACGAACACGACCCTGCAGGCCGCTTTCTTCGCGCTGGCGAAGGTCATGCCGATCGAAGAGGCCGTGCAGCACATGAAGGACGCCGCGACGAAGTCCTACCTGAGAAAGGGCCAGGACATCGTCGACATGAACCACAAGGCGATCGACCTCGGCGTGAACGCCTATAAGAAGGTCGAAGTTCCGGCCGAGTGGGTGAACGCGGTCGACACGCCGGCCGAGCATCAGCTCGAGGGTCCGGACAAGCTCGTGGATCAGGTCAAGAAGATCCTCTTCCCGGTCGACCTGATGGACGGCGACAGCCTTCCGGTCTCCAGCTTCACGGACGGCCATGAAGACGGCACGTTCGAACTGGGCGCGGCTGCTTACGAGAAGCGCGGCGTCGCGGTCATGGTCCCGGAATGGAACGCTCAGACCTGCGCGCAGTGCAACCAGTGCGCATTCGTCTGCCCGCATGCCACGATCCGTCCGTTCGCGCTGAACGAAGCGGAAGTCGCTGCGGCTCCGGAAAACATGAAGAAGGGACCGCGTCCGGTCCTGAGGACCCCGTATGTGTACACCCTGGCAGTGTCTCCGATGGACTGCATGGGCTGCGGCGTCTGCGTAGGCGTCTGCCCGACGAAGTCCCTGAAGATGGTGCCGCGTGAGACGCAGGATGCGGAGCAGGTCGTCTTCGATTACTGTGTGGCTCAGGTCACCGAGAAGCCCGAAGTGGCAACGAGCGCGAACCTGATCACCTCGCAGTTCAAGAAGCCGCTGCTTGAGTTCTCCGGCTCCTGCGCAGGCTGCGCCGAGACCTCTTACGCGCGCCTGATCACCCAGCTGTTCGGTGACAGAATGTACATCTCGAACGCGACCGGCTGCTCGTCCATCTGGGGCGGCCCGGCAGCGACCTCGCCGTACACGGTGAACGCGGAAGGCCATGGCCCGACGTGGGCGAACTCCCTGTTCGAAGACAACGCCGAGCACGGCTACGGCATGTACCTCGGCCAGAACGCCGTCCGTTCGCGCCTGATTGCCGAGATCGAAGCGCATTGCGCGGGCGACGCTCCCGAAGAGTTCAAGGCCCTTGCGAAGGAATTCCTGGAGACCGCCGAGGACGGCGCGAAGAACCAGGCACCGGCGAAGGCACTGGCTGATTTCGCGGAGAAGAACGCGTGCTGCTGCGACGTCTGCAAGGACATTGCCAATAACAGAGAATATCTGTCCAAGAAGTCCGTCTGGATCTTCGGCGGCGACGGCTGGGCATACGACATCGGCTTCGGCGGC